>JAKUSY010000085.1:5441-9695 GCA_022451445.1 Planctomycetota bacterium | reverse complement strand
ACACCGTCCTGCAGTTCATCCGCTGAGAGCCGCCTTCAGCGGCCGATCGCCACGAGATGGTGATGGGCCCGCACGTAGAGCGTGCCGCCGGAAAGCGCCGGGGTCGCCATCAGGAACTCTCCCACAGGGTTCCTGGCGAGTTGCTTGAACTCGCGGCCTGCCCTGATGACGAAGATGTCCCCGTCCTCGCTCGGCAGGTAGAGCTTTCCATCGGCCGCCACGGGAGAGGCGCTGAAGCCGCTGCCGCCGTGACGAAGACGCTGTCGGTAGATCTCCTTGCCGGTGGCCAACTCGTAGCAGTCAAACAGGCCGTTGTTGTGCAGAACGTAGAGCAGCCCCCTGTAGATGACCGGGGTCGGCATATAGGGTCCGCGCCGCACCCTGCTCCAGGCCACTCCCGCATTGGATGTCTCTCCCTTGGCGAGCGTGAGGTCCCCGCGGGAACCGGCGCGTCCGGCGCAGCGCGGGCGCTCAGGGTGGCGGCCGCTCGAGACGATGATCAGCCCATCGGAGAAGACCGGGGTCGGGGCGGTGATCTTCGAGCTGCCGCCGAGCCGCCAGAGCTCCTTGCCGCTGAGCGGATCGTAGCCGCGGATGAAATTCGAGGCGTTGGTGACCAGCTCCGGCCCCTTCGGACCCTCGATAACCGCCGGGGTCCCCCACGATGGCAGCTCGTCACGATCGGTCTTCCACCGGGTCTCGCCCGTCCTGATATCCACGCCCAGGATGAAAGACTCCTCCTGGATATCGCATTGGACGATGACGAGATCCCTGTAGATGACCGGGGAGCTTGCCGTACCCCACTCGTATTCAGGCAGGTCATAGGCGCCCGCGTCAAGGCGCCCGAGAGCCTTTGACCACAACTTCTTACCCTCGAGATCGAATCCGAAAAGTCCCTGGGAGCCGAAGAAGGCGATGACGTAACGCCCATCGGTCGCCGGCGACGCGTTGGCGAAGGTCGCCTTGATATGCCGCTTCTCACGAGGCGTACCCTCGGTCGCGACACTCTCCCAGAGCGACTTGCCGCTCTTCTTGTCGAGGCAATAGACCATCCAGCGATGCTTCGAACGGTCGGCATCGGCGGCGGGATCGCCATAGAGACCCGGCTTGAAGCTGGCATCGTTCTTGCTGCTGATGGCGCTCGTAACGAAGAGCCTGTCTCCCCAGATGACCGGGCTCGAATGAGCCAGCCCGGGGATGCGCTTCTTCCAGCGAATGTTCTCGCCCTTCTCGCTGTCCCACTCATCCGGCAGGTCCTGTCCATCGGCCACCCCCGCGGCATCCCGGCCGCGAAACGATGGCCAGTTCACCGCGCTCGATTTGACAGGCACGGCGGCGGCCGGGCGGACCTTCAGAAATTTCTCCCGCACCCCGCGCAGCTACTTCCAGATCGATTTTTCGGGCGCGGCGGGAGAGGCGCAGCAGAAAAGATAGCTGTACTTGCCGGCCTTGCCCTTCCAGGTATGGAGCTCGAGGCGGAGCTTCTGGGGTTTCTTGGTCACGAAGGGCTCAACCCAGTCGAGGACTCCGGCCGAGACGCTGACGCCAGCCGGGGGTTTCTTTTTACCTTTGGCAGCCTCAATCTTCTTCAGGCCGAGAGTGAATTTGCCTGTCTCGATTCCTTCACCGCCCACGGCCTTCGCCAGGCCGCGGTAGTAGACCAGGACCTCCCGCTCGACTGTCTTCAGAGACAGGTCCTGCTTCGGACCCCGCCGAAACACGAAAACATAAGAAAAGAAGGTGTCGGATTCCGGCTTGAACATTCCCGGAGCGAAGCGGATCTTCTCCAGCCCCTGCAGCTTCATGCCGGGAGCGAAGCCGGGCGGGAGATCGATCGTCTCACCCCTCCAGCCAGCGGGAGCCTCAAGAGGAATATCCGCTCCCTTTTCCTCAGCATGAAGAAAAGAAACCAGGACCGAGAAAACAACAAAGAGGCGAATCGTCTGAATGTTCATACCGTCAGTTTTAATGGGCCGTGACCGGGATTGCCAGTGGTACAGGAGACTCCACTCACTCGGTGATGGTGATGGGCCGGGAATCACGCTCGGACATGAGCTTCTGGATGATGTCCAGGCGGGGCCTGCCGCCCGGATCGTAGAGGGCGGCTTCCGGAGCCACCCTCTCACCTTCAAACCAGGTATTCAAAACCTTGTTAACGCCGGCCTTGTAACGTTTTGGTTCCATGTGATCGAACTCGACCCCGTTGAAGCCCGGCTGCTGCCGGAGCGAGCGATAGGATATGTAGCGGATCGCATCGTAGCTGTCGAACATCAGCTGGACCAGGTAGTAGACCATCCAATCCGGATTGGAGGCCTCCAGCGCCGGCTTCCAGCCCATGCTCCAGGCCGCCAGGGCGCGCTGGGCGGCATCCCCCCTCATCGCCCAGAGAACAGAGGCCGCGATCGAGCGATCCTCAGTGTCCAGGACGGGCTTCGGCTGTCCGTACCATTCAGCCAGCTTCCCGGCGGTCCATTCGAGTGTCTTGTCGAGATGACAAAGGTTGCAGGCGTTCGGTTTTCCCGATGTCCCGGTCACCTTCGCTGCGGGACTGCTGATGGTGTGACTCCGCACACCCTTCAGCAACCCCAGCGAGGTATGGGGCATATGACAGTTGTAGCAATTGCTTCCCGTGGAGCCTGCGGCGTGATGGGTATGCGCCTTGACATCCTTCCTGAAGCCCGGGTGACACTGCAGGCAGGCCTCGTTGCCACGCATGCCGGTCCTGAGCTGGTCGTCAGCCCACTCGCCGACACTGGCCGCAACACCGGCTTCCGGGTGCATCGAATGACAGGAGGAGCAGGTCATGGTCCGCTCGCCAGCCTCCCCCTCCGCGTAACAGGGAGATCTCAGCAGGGCGTTGTACTCCCTGCCGGTGACGCGCAGCATGCCGCCGGGCCAGAAGACACTCTGGGCCTGCGACCGCTCCAGCAGGTCTGAGTCGGAGTCGTGAAAAAGATACTGTCTGGAATCATCGAGATTATCGCCCGGACGGTATTCATGCCCCTTTTCCCGCCAGTGCCGACCCTCATCCAGCAGCCTCCAGACTCCATGGCACTGGCCGCAGACCTGCGCCGACAGCTTCGGTGAGAGCCGCGAGGGATTCACGATAGTGTCATCCTCCTTCGCCTTGCCGTGGTAGCTGTACCTGCGCAGGGGATCGCGGTTCAGCCGCACATGCTCCTCGGCGGGACCGTGGCAGGACTCGCAGGCGATACCGAACTCGGCGACCCTGGTATCGATCTTTCCCGGCTCGTGCAGGCGGGGCCGCGAGCCGGTAGCGTGGCATTGGTTGCAGCCGCTATTCCACCGCCCCTCCTCTCCGACCGGCATGCCTCGATTCGGCGGCTGGATAAACGCCGTGTGAACAGGTACCCACTTGTCGCTCTCGATGAGATAGACTAGCGGAAAGAGGCCGAGCTTGCGCCCTCCCTCGATCGAGTACCAGTACTTCTGCATATGGTGGCTGCCGGTCGACAGGATCAGCCGGCGCCAGTCCCCGCTGCCGCGCGGCTTGCCCGTATCCCCGATCTCCGCCCAGTATTCATCCCCCCGGCGCTCGAGGCTGAATCTCCAGCCGTAGAAATTCTCCTGGCGACCGTCAAAGCCACCGGCAACCGTCCGGGAAGAGACCACCTGGGTCATGCTCGAGTGAAAGGAGGTCCGCCAGCTGGAGTGTTCATGGGGATGGCAGGATCTGCAGGTCCTGGAGGATACGTAGCCAGGGGCTGGATCTTCGACCGGACGATTCACCACCTCGGTCTCCGCCAGGGGACGAGCGAGATTACCATTGAGCAGGAAGAGCGCCGTTCCCATTCCCGCCACCAGGAGAGGAAAGCCGCATTTCAGCAATCCCGCGCGGGCTCCGAGGGCGGCAAGGAGGAGAGGCAGGAGCGCCACGAGGAGCACCGCCACCACGATCAGGCCTTCAGCGTTCACGATCTTCTGCCTCCACGTCCCGGGATTGGGTCGCTTCCATCAGCTCGGACTCCGCGCGGCCTCCTCGTGGAAAGCTACTTGCCGGCGCTCTCTTTCTTCTCGTAATCGACAACCAGCACCGGCGCCAGCTCGCGCCGCGAGACCGAGCTGCTCCAATAGGCCGACCCCTGCGGCCTTCCCGCCTCGAGAACGAAATACATATTCCCGTCGTTCGGGTCGACCTTCCAGCCTCCGGGCAGCTCCGCCCGCACGGCGGTCGGGTTCTGAGAACTCCTCTCCAGCCGGGTACTCTCCGCGAGAGCTTTGGGGAGATCCGGA
>JAKUSY010000085.1:0-5431 GCA_022451445.1 Planctomycetota bacterium | reverse complement strand
CACCTTATTAAGATCCGGCCAGGGAGGACCCGCGAGACGCCGCACCGTTGCAGCCACCCGGCCGCTGTCTCCCGTCCCCGCACGCGATGCCTGCAGCATACCGAACTCCCGCGCCTCCCGCAGGCGCAGCTTTGCTGAACGGATGACGGTGTTCGACCTGAGGTTCCCCGGAATGTGGAACCAGACATAGGAGGCCGCGCCGCCAGGCTTGTTTTTTCCCGGTGCGCAGACATAGAGGAATTCGTTTCGAAGATTGTGAGGACGGAGCTGGCTGCCCCAGCTTCTCTGCAGGGACTCATCCATGATCGTCTTGGTGTTGCCGCGAATGATCTCCCTGGAGAATTTCCCGAGCCACTCAACCGGTATCTTCCTCTCAAAACGGACCTTTCCATCCTCACCTACCAGCTTCAGGCCGCCCTGGTGAACTCCGCCCTTCATACCGGGCTTGCCCTTGATGGTGACCCGGGTATCGGCGGCGCTGAAGGCCGCGGCAGCGATCTTTCCACCGCCCGCAGCCAGGACCTCCAGGCCGCCGGGAGCATCCAGCACAAGCCGGGCCTCCAGGGCCTCCGGGCGTGAGTTTCCAACCCGTATCGCGAGCTCCTTTTCCGGCTTCTCGAGATTGAGCCAGGTCTCCCCTGAAACGACCAGGCCGGCGCCCTTCATCTCCTGCCGCAAAATCTGGACGCCGTTGAGAAGGGGAAGCTGCTCATAGCTCGGCGTGGCGGCCGCGCTCACCAGCTCGATCACGAGGTTCTCCTCAAGCTCCATGGTGAATTCTTTCCAGACGGCGATCTCGGCGCCACCGGCCTCGCTGGAGATGTCAAAGTTATCGAGCACCTTCTTTCCATTCAGACGAACGTCAAAGATCCGCTTTCCCGAGGTGTCGCCCGGGGGAGCCGCGAACCCCAACCGCACCTTGTAGGTCCCCGACCCGTGCTCCGGCTTCGCAACGGGCAGGATGCAGCTCTTCAGGCCGGTGAGGGACGAGGCGAAAACGAAGGGGACGTCGGCGTTCTTCGTCTTCGTGAAGCGCGCGCTGCGACGGGCGTCCTGCCAGCCATCGTACATCATGAGCTTGATGTCGTAATGCAGCAGCAGCTTGTGGTTCATTATCCGGTTGGTCGAGGAGAGCCAGAGCCGTCCCTTGTCGTCCTTGCGATCGCCATTGGCTCCGAAATCCACATGCAGGTGCTTCACCGGCAGGCTGGGCCCGGGCTGGGCGAACTTGGGAGCGGAGGAGGTCAACGTTGCCACCTCCCCCATCGCCACGGTGAAGGGCAGCGACCACATGCACTTGCAGTAGATCGCCTGGGGCGGCTTGATCATCATCCCGCCGCCGCTGACGTGGTCGACATAGCAGTTCGAGCGGCTGTGCCAGAAGGTATAGATGCCCTCGTCGTTCTGAAGATCCTTGTAGCCGAAGCCCTTATTGCGCCCGAAGAGCAGGTAGCCGCTGGCGGAGAAGACCCCGCATTGCTTGTCAAAGCGGCACCACGCCCAGTCCGCCTCCTGCCCGGTGATGGGGTGGATGCGTGTTTTCTTTTTCCCGGTTCGCAAGTCATAGGCCCATGGTTCAGCATGGATGGTATCGCCGACGATCACCGGCCTGGTGCGATGGTTGGTGAACTTGTACCAGAGAAGGTCGCCCGTCTTGCCGTCGTAGGCCGTGAGCGCGCGGACCTTGTAGCCGCCACCGTTCCAGACCCCCCAGCCCTTGTCGGCCCGGCTGGCCGAGCCGATCACGAAGATGCCGTTTCGAGCGTAGACATCGAGGAAGACGTAGGGGTTGTAGTGGCGCTTACCGCCGAAGCCGGCCGAGCGCATCCACTTGCCGCCGCAATTGCTGATATCAACGCCGGTGCGGTAGAGGATCTTCCCCGTCTTCGCGTCGACCGCCGTCAGCTGCTGGATATCACGCTCCTTCACCTGGCTCTCAAACTCCTTGAGGAGCTCGGGTGACTGGGTCTGGAAATAGATCCTCATCTGCGAGATGGCGTCGGCGCGCATCTCCTCGCCCACCTTTCCCCCCATCGCGAAGATCAGGCCATCACTCATCGCCATGGTACCGCCGACCCTCTCGTCTTCCTTTCCCTTCGGTCCGCCAAGCTGCCAGCGCACATTCCCTTTTCCGGTCTCCATCTCGGTGGCGAAGAGACCATTGGCGGCCGCCCCGTAGATTGTCTTCTCATCCTGCGCCACCGCGAACCAGCCCCAATCGACATCCTTGCCGAATGGAGTCAGGAAGGATTTCTCGTGCTTGCCGGTAAGCAGGTTGATCTGCAGGAGCACCTTGCCGTAGCGCGCGTAGACATGCGTATCGCTGGCGCCGAGGTCGGCGCTGATGTTGGCCGCATCGAGCGTCCACAGGTGACGCCCGGTGTACTGGTCACAGCCCTGCAGCGAGTTCGGCTCCGGCACGACGAGGATACCGTTCTTGATGAGCGACGTATGCTTTCCCGGCACCTTGATGGTCGGGGTTCCGTACCAGAGCACTCCCAGCGGCGCCTTCAGGACCAGGTCCTGGCTGCAGCTGGTATTGCCGGCGTCTCCGTGCATCTGGGTCCAGCCGCCGCCATTTTCAAGCGGCGGGCGCAGCCGCCGGGCCCACTGGCCGCCGCTGGAGACAACCGTCCAGCCCTCCTGGGCGGTCACGCCGGCCCAGTCCTCCAGGTCCCTCCGCTCGTGGGCGCCGCCCATCATCGCGATCCCGCGGATGGGCTTGAGCAGGCGAGACCAGTCCCCGGTATCCTTCGGCAGGGCCCCGCCCGGGACCGCGGCCTCCGAGACGATGAGATCGGCGAAGAAGGATGGATAGGGAAGCTTCTCGCCTTGGGGGCGAAGCCAGCTGGAGATCCGCCGCACGTTCAGCCCCGCCTGCGCGTACATCCGGCGGGCCTTCATCATGGCCTCCCCGTCATCGAATACGGCGCAGATCTCGAGATTCGTTCTCCGGGCGAGCTCCAGGGGCAGCTGGCCATCCTTACAGTCCAGGACGAGGCCGTAGCCATCCTTGATGCCGCTCTCCTTGACGATGACATCGGCCGCGGCGGCCATGCTGCCATCGAGGCCGGCGGGTTTCTCCTCGACCTTCTCAACGATATCGCCAAGCTCACCGCCTTGAGCCGAGAAGGCGTAGATCGTGCCGCTGCGGGTACCGACAAAGAGCCTGCCGTTGGCGACAACCAGCTGGTTGGCGCGCTCGGGGACATCGAAGGACCAGAGCAGCTTCCCATCCTTGTAGTTGCGGGCGTAGATGCCCGAGCCGACCCCTTTCTTCGGATCGGAATCAAAGGCCGTGTGGAAGAGAACGTCCCCAGCCATGGCGACCGTCGCGTGGTCGGGGTCGTAGCGGAAGATGACCGGGTAGCCGTAGCCCGCCTTCATGCGCGTCCCGACACCCGAATCATAATCGGTCCAGCGGCCGGGAGTCTCGGCGCTCCAGACGCCCTTGCGGTTCAGATGCTCATTCTCGGTCGCCCAGGCGGTCGAGCCCGCGTACCTCACCCCGTCCCGCTCCACCCCGAAGAGGGGCCAGAAGATGCGGGTCCAGGGACTGTTGGAATCGATCTTCGGAGCCTCGGGATCCTCCGGATTGGGCCAGTGGGTAAAAAATCCGTCTGAGCGCCGAAAAGACGTGGGCGCGCCATAGGGCATGTTGGAGTAGCCGCGAAAATCCTTCGGAACCCAGATCTGGGTCTGGGTAACCATGAGATGCCCTCCGGGCGCCAGGCTCGACTGGCCGCCGTCTTCGGACTGGGTATCGTTGCGCCACTTGAGCTTGCCGGTGTTCGCATCGAGGGTATAGACGTAGGTTCCCTCGTGCGGAAAGACCCCGGCGGAAAAATACGCCTCGCCCTTGTCGACCAGCACATCGGTGCGCACCGGCCAGACCGAGACCATCTTTCCATAGGAAAGAAACTGCCGGCTGGCCGGCGCCGCCTGGAACTTCCAGATCAGCTTTCCCGTCTTCGCCTCGAGGCAATAGGCCCAGCCATCCTCGCTGCCGAAGTAGAGCTTGCCCTCCCAGAACATCGGCGTGCGATAGACCCCCGCTCCGGCGAAGTACTCCCAGTTCTTCTTCGCCGTGGCCGCGTCCATCGAGACCACGCGGCCCTCCACCGAGCTGGTGAAGTAGACGCTGTCGCCGGCTGAGATGATCGGCAGGGTGTATTTGCTGCACTCGGGAAAACCGGCGCGAGTCGGATCGCGTGTCGGCACAGGCGCGTGCTTCGACTGGCGGGACTTGAAGGCCCAGAGCTGCTTGAGGGGCAGCTGCAGCTTCTCCGGAGTGATCGCCCTGCGAAGCCTGTCCCTGCGATAGGTCGGCCAGTCGGCCCCCGGGAGAGAAACCGTAAGGAAGAGCAGTACAAGAACGAAGAACGCGCGGATTCGGTTCATGTCGCTTCTCCTGGCGGAAGGTGGAGCAAAAAGCCTATAGAGGTGATTGCCTCTACCGCGCAGTCTATTCGCGGGCGGCTCTTCTGACCAGAAAAAGAGAAACTCCCAGGCTCGTTTCCCCCCGGCATCCTACTCGTCTTCGTTGTCTGGGGCCTCCGGCGGAATGGCTATATCGATCTCGCTGGAAATATCTCCCAAGCCGATCACCTTGCTGGATTTGATGTGAAGCTGAACCGACGGGGCTCCATCATCTCCCACCTCGACGTGGTGGAACACCCCCATTCCGCCGCCAAGTCCGCGCTCGTTCTCCGGCAACTCCAGGTAGGCCCGAGCCTGGTCCTGTTCGAGAAACTGCACGAACTCGTTGTCCAGCCGCTCACCGAGGTTTTTTCTCTGCTGCTCCATGTTCTTCACATGCGCCGCGATCTGCTCAGGATTCTCAAGCTCCCAGAAGGGCTTGCCCTCCGGCCCCTTGCGCAGAAGCTCGGCCTCCTTGCCGTAATGCTGAAGAAGCTCATGGTATTTCTCCTTCTGCCCATCGCCCAGGTCGAGCTTCCCTGCCAG
This sequence comes from Planctomycetota bacterium, assembly GCA_022451445.1. Taxonomy (GTDB): domain Bacteria; phylum Planctomycetota; class UBA8108; order UBA8108; family UBA8108; genus UBA8108. The sequence continues at coordinate 466 of JAKUSY010000085.1, read as the reverse complement.
CGAGTTAACCTGGAAGTTGTGCCTCCCATAGGGCCCCCTGAACATGGCCCTCCGCTCCGCCTGCCTCTGGCGCTGGAGCGTCTTCTGAGACTTGCGATCGTCCTCGATGATCCCCGTGACGTACTGGCGGATATCCTCCTCGCCACCTTTCAATTCCAGGAGAGCGGCCAGGCGCTCCCCGGTGGAGGCTGCCGGCGCGGCCGAAGATTTTTCGCCCGGTTTTTCCCCCGCCTCTGCTCCCGCGGGAGGCTCGATCGTGGCCGCGACAGCCGGCGTGGATGACGCCTCACCCCGGGGAAGCTCCTCCACTGTCGCGCTCAGGCTCTCCAGCCGGGACCGGATACTATCGAGCTGGCGGGCAAGATCTATAATTCCGGATTCATCCATCGCGGCGGCCGTCTGCTCCACCTCGTTGACCGAATTGTAGACCACACAGGTCAGTACCGAGAAGAAGACCGACAAGGCT
>JAKUSY010000084.1 GCA_022451445.1 Planctomycetota bacterium | reverse complement strand
ATTTTGACGCGGCTCTCGAGATGGTCCGGGCGGCCGCAAGCGAGTTCGGCCTGACGCTGGTGAATTCCGTAAATCCCTACCGGATAGAGGGCCAGAAGAGTGTGGCGTGGGAGGTGGTAGACGCCTTTGGTGACACCCCCGATTTTCATTTTCTTCCGGTGGGAAACGCGGGCAATATCACCGCGCATTGGGCGGGCTACCGGGACTATCTCGACAGGGGAGTCTGCTCCCGGTTGCCGGTCATGATGGGTTTCCAGGCCGCGGGGGCCGCGCCCCTGGTGCTCGGTAAGCCGGTGGAGAAGCCTGAGACTCTCGCTACGGCGATTCGCATCGGCAACCCGGCCAGCTGGGACAAGGCCATCGCGGCCCGGGATGAGTCCGGCGGGCGCATCGATATGGTCACCGATGATGAAATCATCGAGGCCTACAGGTTGCTGGCCTCCATGGAGGGTGTCTTCGTGGAGCCGGCCTCGGCGGCCTCGCTCGCGGGGCTTCTCAAGGTCACGAGGGCGGCGGATGCCCCACTCGCGGGCCGTATCGTCTGTACCCTGACGGGCCATGGGCTGAAGGATCCAGACAGGGCCGTCGCCAGCTCCGGCTCTCCGGTCCGGGTCGAGGACGGACTGGCTGGACTCTCGCGATTGCTCGAGCAGGCAGCGGAGGAGTGAGCGGGAGGGCCCATGTGCGCTGAGAAAACAAAAATGAAAGTTCGCGTTCCGGCCTCGACATCGAACCTGGGTTCCGGGTTCGATGTCGTCGGGCTCGCTCTTCAGATGTACCTCGAGGTCGAGCTCGAGGCTGAGGGGGAGGAGCTGGTTATCGAATCAGAGGGCCTTGGCGCAAGCCAGCTCCCCTGCGATGAGAACAACCTGATCTTCCGCATGATTCGGGAGCACGCCGGTGACGCGGTTCCTGCCGGATTGCGTATCAGGATACGTAACGATATTCCCCTGACACGCGGTTTCGGCTCGAGCGCGGCCGCCATCGTGGCGGGTATCGCCCTGGGCGAGTGGCTCAAGTGCGGAACACCGCCGGAGCGGCAGGTCGTATTGGAGGCGGCCACCGCCGCCGAGGGGCATCCCGACAACGCCTCGGCCGCTGTGCTGGGCGGCCTGACGGTGAGCGCCGTCATCGATGGACAGGTCGAGGCGACCAGCCTCAGGCTGCCCTATGGTATCGAGATCGTTGTCCTGATCCCCGATCGGGAGATCGAGACGAAGAAGGCGAGAGAGGTCCTGCCCCTGAGTATTCCCCGCTCGGAGGCGGTCTTTAATCTGCAGCGCCTGGGCTTGTTGCTGGCGGGACTCTTCCAGAACAACCGGAGCTATCTCTACCATGGGGTCAAGGACAGGATTCACCAGGGACGGCGCATCCATCTCCTACCGGCCATGGGCTCTGTCGTCAAGGCTCTGAACGACCATCGAGGCTGCCTCGGGGCCTTCATCAGCGGAGCGGGACCCGCGGTAGCCGCCTTCACCTCTGGCGATGGCCAGAAGCTCGGTGAGCTGGGTGTCGAGGAGTTTTCCAGGGAAGGGATCCCCGCCGAGGCACAGGTCCTGGCTCCTGACTATCTGGGATTGAACTACGATTGAGCTCGATGGTAGGAGCTGGCATTCAAGAGTTGAAACGATGAGTACCCCGGTCAAGAACACCCCAATCCTGGTACAGAAATACGGTGGGACTTCCGTCGCCACGGTCGATCAAATCCGGTTGGTGGCGAAGCGTGTCGCCGCCCAAAGGCGCCAGGGGAAGGCCGTTGTCGTGGTCGTCTCCGCCATGGGGAAGACGACGGACGAGCTGGTAGCCCTTTCGAGGGAATTGTCGAGCCAGCCAGCCAGGCGAGAGATGGATATGCTCCTGCACGCCGGGGAGATCATCAGCGCCTCCCTGCTGGCTATCGCCCTCGAGGAGGAGGGGGTGAGCGCTGTCTCCCTGACCGGCTCCCAGGCCGGGATGATCACCGATGAGACCCACATGCAGGCGCGTATCGAGCAGGTGGAGGGGGAGCGGATCCTGCACCACCTCACCAGGGGCCGCGTGGTGGTGATCACCGGCTTCCAGGGAGTCTCCCGGCGGAATGAGATTACGACGCTCGGCCGGGGGGGGTCGGATACCAGCGCGGTGGCCTTTGCCGTGGGGATCGGCGCCCGCCAGTGTGAGATCCTGACGGATGTTGATGGGGTCTATACAGCCGACCCCCGCATCGTCGAGAATCCCCTGAAGCTGTCCTGGTGTTCTTATGACGAGATGCTCGAGATGGCGAGTCTTGGAGCGAAGGTGCTCCACTCCCGCTCGGTTGAGATAGCCCGGAAATTCGGGATCGAGTTGATTGTGTCCTCTAGCGCCCAGGAGGCGCCCGGTACCCTGGTATGCTCTTCAGAGAAGGGACGAAAGGAGTTTGGTGAGATGGAAGAAGTATTGATCAGGGGCGTCGCCCACAATGCGGATGTCGCCAAGGTCGCTCTCCTTGGAGTTCCCGATGAGCCTGGTATTGCCGGGAGGGTGTTCGATGTTCTCGGAGCCCACTCCGTAAATATTCTTCTCATCGTCCAGGCCGAGAGCCATGAAGGCCACAATGACATCTCCTTCCTCGTTTCTTCGGAGATGCTCAGCCAGATCCAGGGTGATCTGGATGCTCTCTCCGGGAAGATCGGCGCGCGGAAGGTTATCGGCGACCAGGGAGTGGGGACCGTCTCGGTAGTTGGTGAGGGAGTGCAGCGCGAGAGCGGGATCGCCGGCCGAATGTTCAAGGCCCTGGCCGAAGAGGGGATCAACATCGATCTGATCTCGACCTCGAATCTGATGATCAGCTGCGTGGTGGCGGAGGAGTTCCTGGAAAAAGCCGTCCAGGCCGTCCATAGAGAGTTCCTGGAATAGGTCTCCTGCCCGTCTCCGGGCCCCACCTGTCCCCCGGGAAGTTCGTCGGTACGTCCGGTTGCCCGGCCGGCCAGGCTCGCTAGGCCATGTGCTCTGTCCACAGGGTCTTCGAAGAGGCCGGAGCCTGGCTCGCGCAGCTCACACCAAAGCGAGGCCGGTGCCCGGTATCTGGTGGAGGATCCTGTCGGAATCTGGAGCTGGGGAAAGAAAAGAAAGGCCGCCGCAGCGTGTGGAAAGTAAAGGTGGGATTGCTGCGGCGGCGGCCGATGACTTCTGAAGAGTGAAGTCATATAGAAAGAGAAGTGATTTGTAGGTTCGGCGTGTTCTGCGGGGGAGGGCAGGCGCCTAATCGATCAATATGTATTCGAGCCTCCAGGCGGCATTTCCTTCGTAGAGGACCTGGAATATTTCTCCACTGTCAACAGTAAGAGAAAAGCCGTGCCGCGGCAGCCTGAGGGAGCGGTCAATCCAGCTTGAGTTGATCTCCACCACCTTGTAGCGCCGCGTTCCCCAGAGCAGGGCCCTGGGCCGGATTTTCCCTCCTTCAAAGAGTACGTAGACTTTTTGCAGAGGCTCACTAATCTGTTCTTCATGCATTGGTCTTCATGATTGGCCTGAAGATCCGGAAGACCAGGGGATGAGGGCTCCCTGTTGGTCTCTAAACTTCCGTTCTCGAGTGCCTGGTAAATAACTGAGCCGGTTTTCGTGTCAAACCCTCCGGCTCTTTCCCCGTTTACTCCGCCCGTCCATTGAAGGAAAAGGATGGAGACCGTGAGAGAGACTGCCGCATTTTTGCCAGTTTGCTTGTTCGTTCACAGGAACGGGGCGTAATCTCCTCAAATACCACCTGAGGAGGCCTAGTTACTATAGAACGCGCAGTTCTCCTCTCACGAGTCCCACGTATTTTCCAAATACGACGACCTCCTTTCTCTTCTCTTCTGTAATAGTCATCGAGTCAAAGTTCTGATTTTCCGCTTCGAGACGCACGGAGCGCGGCCCGTTCAATTCTCCGTCTGAGTCCCAGTACAGCCGCTTGAGGGTTCCCTCCCCCTCGATGAAAACCGCGGCGATCTCACCATTTTCTACGGTTTCCTGGCGGCGCAGGATGACGTAGTCCCCCTCGAGGATTCCCGCCTCGACCATGCTGTCGCCCTCGATCTTCATGGCCACGAGGTCTCCGCTGCCGGAGAACATATGGGGATCGATGGCCAGGTGGGGATGGTTTCCGGTGTAAGGGTCGGCAATATCTTCCGTGCGGGCTTCTATGGGATATCCCGCGGCGATGGAGCCGACGATGGGAAGACCGCTCCGGTCCCCGGGATTTTTTCCCGCGATGGACTGGAAGTGAGTCTGGATGATGTTGCCGCTGAAATAGGGTTCTGCAGTCATGCTTTCTTCAGGCGGGGTTTCGGCAGATCCATTTTCCTCAAGCAGGCGGTTCAGCAGTTCCTGGTCGGCGATCCGGATTCCACGGCTCTTGCCGTTCATGGTGATGAGCCCCGCCTCTTTCAGCGCCTTGAGATGCTTTGAGACAGTGGCTGGAGAGCTCAGGCCGACAAGCTTCCCGACTTCGCGGACGGTGGGAGGGCCGCCCTGGCGAATCAGGAACAGGATTGCGTCAAGAATCTGCTGTTGTTTCTTTGTAAGTGCCATGCGATCCTCTTCTCTTCTTCTTTGTGAATTTGCGACGGTTTCCGTTACAGTCATGGCCTCGGCTTTTGCCGCGGCCGGCACTGGTGCCAGTGCGGAAGGCGAACAAGTGTTCGCCATGGACCGCTGAATATAGCGAACAGTTGTTCGCCCATCAAGCCTAATTCTTTTAATTTTTATAAAATAAGAAATAATAGTAATTTACAACTATAAAATGGGGGCGAGGTGTGCCAATTCGAATTCAATTTGTCGGGATTCTGGTGGTATTGATGGAACTCTCTCCTCTTGCGGCGCAGCCCTATGATCGGCCTGTTTCGACCCGTTCGGCGCGTTCTATGGTGCTGGCGAAACGGGGGGCGGTCTGCGCCAGCCAGCCCCTGGCGACCGCGGCCGGGCTGGCTATTTTGCGCAAGGGGGGCAATGCCTTTGACGCGGCGGTGGCTACTGCCGCCGTCTTGAACGTAGTCGAGCCGATGAGTACGGGGATCGGGGGAGACATGTTCGTGCTCGCCTGGTCGGCAAAGGAAAAAAAACTGGTCGGCCTCAATGGCAGTGGGCGCTCGGCCTCCACGGCCAGCGTTGAGAGCTACCGGGCGCTGGGGTTGAACCGCATCCCGACCTTCGGCGCCTACGCGGTGACGGTTCCGGGAGCCTTTCACGGCTGGTGCACGCTCCTGGAGAAGTACGGCTCGTTGCCGCTCGGGGAGATCCTCGCCGATGCGATTCGCTACGCTGAGGATGGGTTTCCCGTCAGCGAGGTCATCGCCGGAAACTGGCAATCGGGAACGAGGCACCAGGGGGTTCCCGAGTTCGCGAAGAACTACCTGGTGCGTGAGGGAGACCGGTGGCGCGCTCCGCGGCTTGGAGAGATTTTCCGGCAGCCGGACATCGGTCGTACCTTCCGCGAGCTTGCCGCCGGCGGCATCGAGCACTTCTATCGCGGCGAGCTGGCCGGGCGTATCGCATCCTATCTCGAATCGAAGGGCAGCCTGATTCGTCTCGACGATCTCAAGAAGCACAGCTCGACCTGGGTTGAGCCGGTCAGCACGGAATACAAGGGCTACAGGCTCTACGAGCTTCCTCCGAACGGCCAGGGCATCGTGGCGCTCGAGATGCTCAATATTCTCGAGGGCTACGATCTGCGCGCGCTGGGCCACAATTCAGCCGAGTACATCCACCTCGTCACCGAGGCCAAGAAGCTGGCCTTCGCCGACCGCGACACCTTTGTTACCGATCTCGACACCAGGAAGCTGCCGGTGGAGACCCTGATTTCAAAAGAGTACGCGGCGAAGATGCGGGCGCGGATCGATCCGAAGCGCGCCAAAAAGTTTCCGCGCTCAACGCTCGAGATCGGAAACGACACGGTCTATCTCTGTACGGCCGACTCCGAGGGCAATATGGTCTCCTTCATCAACAGCATCTACTACGGCTTCGGCTCCGGCCTCGTCGTTCCCGGCACGGGGATCTGCCTGCAGAACCGGGGCGCCCTCTTTCGCCTGCAGAACGATCACCTCAATCGCATCGAGGCCTCGAAGCGCCCCCTGCACACGATCATCCCGGCCTTCGTGACACGGGGGGGGAAACCATGGTTCTGCTACGGGGTAATGGGAGGAGACATGCAGCCGCAGGGGCATACCCAGGTCCTGCTCAACATGATCGAGTTCGGGATGAACCCGCAGGAAGCCGGAGAGGCGGCCCGTGTGTGCGAAGCGGGAGGCCGGGTGCTGGTGGAAGGCGGCGTCTCCGACAAGGCCATGGAGGGGCTGCGAGCCATGGGACACCAGGTGCGGAGGACGGTCGGCTCCTTCGGAGGCTACCAGGGAATCCTGGTCGACCAGGAAAGCGGGGTGTATCGCGCCGCCTCAGACAACAGGAAGGATGGCTGCGCGGCGGGCTATTGAGGGACTCCGGGTGGGCCGCCCTGTCGCGGGAAACGGAAAATGAAGTTGCTCCTTTTTTACGTTCATGACTTCTGGATGAAGCCGCACTCGAAGAATCTCGAGGGAGCGGTTGATTGCAGGGACGAGCTTTCGGCCGAGGGCGCCGTGCTGGCCCTCGTACACGCCGAGCCCGCCGACGATGAGCGCAGGGGCAAGGTCGCCACCAAGATGGTGAAGAATATCAAGTGGGTCGCCGGTAAATTCGCCTCTAAACGCGTGATTCTGCATTATTTCGCCCATCTGGGCCGGGAGAGCGCCGATGCGGAGCTTGCCCGGGAGCTGGTCGAGGCGGCCGCAGAGCGTCTTCGGGGGGTGGATTACGACGTAACGGTCACTCCCTATGGCTATTTTACCGAGTTCAAGCTGCACGTTGCCGGGGAGTCGCTGGGAAAGGTCTTCGTCGAGTTCTGAGCCCGGTGTGGCGGTGAAAATCGTTTGAAGGAAAAGCGGCCTCCCGCGAAACGGGAGGCCGCTTTTTTTTGAATGCCTGAAGCCTGGGGAGCAGCTTTATTCCTAGGCTTCTTCTTTCGCCTCGGCTGCCGGTGCTGCCGGTGCTGCCTCGGCCGCCGGAGCTTCTTCGCTGGTGTCCAGAAGGTTCGTGGCTCCGCCGCCGAGAGCGGTCTTGACTACCGTGACGGGGAGGGCGCAGCCTGCGAGACCGATGCCTCCAATGGTCAGGGCGATAATAAGTTGCAGGACGATGAGTTTTCTCATGCAGAGACTCCTTGAATAAAAACGGTTTCAGATTGTGTGGCGGGCCCCCTGCCTCGAGGCGCCAACAGGAGCGTTCCTGTTGAACCCGGCTGCAGACCGCGCATTCCTTCCTCGAATAACGACCTCATGTAAATAAAACATTAAGAGGAAGGGATAGAAAGCAGAAAGATCAAATCCCGCCGATTACCTGTCGTGCCGGCCTGGCGCGCCCTCTTCCTGTTTTTCGCGGGCCGCTTCTACTCGCGTGAGGATGATCTCCGCCAGGCGGCTGTCGGCTCCCAGGGGCTCACTCACCCTCACGCGAACTCCTTCATGTCGTTCGGCGGCCTCGAGCGCCATGCGCGGAATGTCGTCGGTGGAGTGGCGGCCCGGGGCGAGCATATAGGGCATGACCGTGATGTCGGTGGAGCCAGCCTTGACGCAGGCCGCCACCGCGTCGGCAATGTCCGGAGGAGCGAGCTCCATGTGGGCGGCCTCGACATGATAATCCGGGGCGATGCGTTCCACGAGCCGGACGATTTCTTCCAGCAGTTCGTTGGCCTCGGCTTTTACGCTTCCGTGATCGACCAGGAGAATGGCTTTAGCCGGAGGTGGTCCGCTCATGAGCGACAGGCCGCTGAAGGAGAGGAGTACGGCATCTCAGCGTACCGCCAGCAGCTCTACCTCGAAGATCACGTAGGAGTTGGGGGGGATTCCCATCTTCTTATTGCCGGCCCGGCCGTATCCGAGCCTGGGAGGGATGATGAGCTTTCTCTTGCCTCCGACCTTCATGCTCGAGAGGCCCTCTTCCCAGCCCCGCAGGAAGCGGCCCGCGCCCAGGGTGCATTCGAGGGGATGCTTCTTCTTGCGCGAGTCATCGAATACGGTTTCGTTGGCGAGCCGTCCGACGTAGTGGACCACGGCGGTCTGGCCGCGCTTGGGGGATATTCCCTTTCCCGTGATGAGATCCACATACCGAAGACCGGTGGTCGTCGTGACGACATTCTTGTCCTTGACGATGTAGACGGGTTCGGGAGGAGGCTGGATGGCTGGGCGTACAGGCTCCGGCGGAGCCGGGGCAGCCCGGGTCGCCTTTCGGTTCCCAGCCTCCGGTTTCGAGGCGGGAACGGCGGAATTGCCGGCCGCCACGGCTTCGGAGGCCGCTGGCGAAGACTTCGAGGCGGTGTTCGAAGGGTGCTCACCGCCGACGGCGGTCTCTTCGCTCGAGGACCCGCCGCAGGCTGAAAGGAAAAGGGCGAAAACGCAAGCGACGATCGATCTGCTGCTCATCTCTTTCATCTCCTCTTTGCTAGGTCTCTCCGGCTCCTGGAGACCCAGGCGCCGCTGCTGCCGTATTCTCATCACTCCCGCATGCGAGTGAAAGGTAACATCAAAGCGGGAACAATTACAGGATCGCTTCGCCCGCAGATGGTTTTCACTCGCCTGATTCTTTGCCTGCATGGTTCGCGCCTGTTTATAATAGAAAGCCGCAGTTGCCTGGTAACTTCATAACCCGAAACCTGGAACCAATCTGGAATCGAGACATGAAACCCGTCTTGAATAAACCGGCTGTCGCTCTTTTCTGCCTGGCGTTGTCCGTACTCCTGCTCTCGTCGCTTCCGGCGGCCGAGGAATGGGAGATCGTTCTGCGAGCGAACATCACATCGGAGTACAGCAAGACACGCCACGATTCTCTCAAGCAGGTCGACACATCGACCCCCAAGGGCCTCAAGGCGATCTGGAATGTCCTGGAGAAGCTCGCGCCGCGTGACCCGCTGCGCTACGACTGGTTCGTCAAGCAGGGTGCCTACGAGGCGCTGATGGCGGCCGAGGGTGAGGACTCTCAAAAGGAAATCCTTAGGGTCCTCAAGGGCAGCAAGTACGAGAACTCCAAGGAGGCGATCATCCACTCGCTGATCTACAAGATTCGCCAGCAGTTTGAGAAGGACAAGGGAGGCAACGAAGAGCGCAAGGTCGAGCATTACAAGGAGCTCCTGCGCCGCCAGCGTGGCATCCAGTATTTCGCCCTGGTTCTGCCGAGCATTCGAAAGCACGACCCCGAGAAGAAGAAGTTCGAATGGATCACGACAGCCTTCACCGACTCCAGCTCCAGGGTTCGCCTCGCCGCGCTCCAAGGGATGCTCGCCTACCCCGACAAGTCGAGCATCAAGCTGCTGCTCGATAATCTCCGCAAGCTGGAGAAGAAAAAGGGCAAATATTTCAATGAGTGGGTCCAGACGCGCTTCGCGCTCGAGGCCCTTACCGGGCAGTATTACCGCGACAACGTCGATGACTGGTTCAAGTGGTGGGATGCGGTCGAGGAACAGTTTTCGCTCGAGAAGAGGATTGAGAAGGAGGTTCCGGATCCCGAGGAAATCGGTCGCGAGGGTCGCAAGACCAAGGTGGTGCGAAGCGGCGGCGTCGAGGTGACCGTCAATATGAAGGTCGCCGGCAAGAAGGATGGCTATCCGCTCCTGGTGCTCCCCCAGAGAGGCTTCAGCCCGGATTACTTCAGGCCCTCTTTTCACGGGGTCGAGGAGTTCTGCAGGGTCTATTACAT
>JAKUSY010000083.1 GCA_022451445.1 Planctomycetota bacterium | reverse complement strand
AAGGTAGCTTTGAAAAGCCGGCGAGTCGGCGCTGAACGAGTTTTTTCAGACGAGGATCCCGTGGGGTGTTTACGGGGCAAACGGTGGTTTTCAATTATTTCGAGAAGAAAAGAGCGAACATGGTCAGTGGTAAAGTAATCAGCTTGTTTTGTATGTATCCCGGCTTCCCGGATGCGAGGGCTCCCCGAAATTCCCGAAAGGGAAGTGGCAGGTCCATATCCTGGGTCCTCCTGCTCTTGGTGCTCGGCTTCTCCTGCGGCCCGTTGGGCGCCCAGGTCATCAACGAGGTTATCGCCCAGAACAGCACTCAGGATCCGGCCGATGTCGCCTGCGGGCATCCGGACATGATCGAGCTCTACAACAATACCAATGAGACCGTCGTACTGGGTCGCGTCTCCCTGGCCGACAGCTATTTTCTCTCTGATTGTCCCGCGGTCGCCGAGCCGCAGTTTGATCCCGCCACAGCCTGGCCCTTTCCTCCCAATCGCTCGACTCTCGGAAGGGGAGCGAGGCTGGTGGTCTTCTGTGATGGCAATGCCACCCAGGGGACCTGCTCGCTGCACGCGGGCTTCAATATAGAGAGCAATGGAAGTGAATCAGTCGTTCTGTGGGGACCCCAGCAGGGGGATGGAACCCGCCAGGTGGTCGACCGGGTATTCCTGCCGCCCATGGATGAGGATGTCTCTTACGGCCGGAGTCCGGATGGTTCGGGCGGAAACAACGTCAGCATCGAAGACAGTCCTGAGCATTTCACCTTCTTCCTGCCGGGCGAGACCACCTTCGGCTCCTGCATAGCGATCGCGGGTGTCTGCCTGGTCCCCGGTCAGAGCCGCCGCCATTGCAGCGGTGGGCGTAACGGGGGAGGCGACAACCTCGCTCCACGTGTGAACAGGGTCGATCAGTCCACCAACAGTCCCGCTGTCGGCGAAGAGGTGGAGATGACCGTACGGATTCGTGATGATAAGATTCCTTCCCCGGGAAATATTGCCAGTGTCGAGATAGTCTATCGCGTCACGTCCGCGGTCGGTGACTTCGTGGATGAGCAGGTCGTGGCCATGGACTACGATTCCGGCTTCGGTGTCCGGGCCGATGTGACCACGCCGCTGGACCTCTTCAGCCTGTGGACGGGCAGGATCCCGGCGCAGGGGGTCGGCGCAAGGGTCGAGTTTTTTTTCCGTGTGGAAGACGCCGAGGGTCTCTCGGGTACGAGACCGCGTAATCTCTGCCACCTGATGGAGGGCTACGGCGAGGACATCGGCCCCTGTGATCGCCAGTTTGGCCCTGAGGCCAACGGCTGTGTCCGCGATTCGGACGACGTGACCTGCCGGGGTGGAGTTGTCGAGGGGGGCGAGGATGATGATGGCTGCGGCGAGGAAGGCGGGGGCATTACCGGTGAGCGTTACATCGCCTGTAACCTTCGCAGTACCTACGCGGTCGGCTACACTCCGCGCGCCGGTGTCGATGCCATCCTGGTCAACGAGATCATCGCCAGCCAGTCTGACCTGCTGACCGATCCCAGCGAGGCGCCCTGCCTGCCGAACGACCTCTGTCCCGTCGGCAATCCCGATTGCTGCCGCCGGGATGAGGACTTCGCGGAGATGCTCAACACCTCGGCGCAGGAGGTTGACCTGAGTGGTTGCTATATCTCAGATAGCTTCTTTGACCCGCGGCGCTGGAAGTTCCCTGCGGGATCCGTTATCCCGGCGGGCGCGAGATTTATCATCTGGCTCGACAATGATGGCTCTCGATGTCCTGATCCCGACCGTGTCGACAAGCCCTGCTTCTGGGAATGTCCAGATCCGAACCTCGTCTCCATGCTCCTGGACCCTCCGCAGTTTCACACCGGCTTCGGAATCGACGCTGATGGCGACCAGCTCTTCATCTATGACTCGGAGGAAAATAATTTCGGACTGCTGCACGGTTTTGATTTCGGCCAGCCGGCGGACGTATGCGGGTTTACCGATGATCCGCTCCTGAACCCGGGGCGCGACATCATGACCGACCAGTCGATCAGCCTGGTCCCCGATGCAAGCAGGAACGGGCAGTTTGTCGTGGTCGACAATCCGACTCCCGGGGGGCAAAACAGCGGTGAGGGCTGCGAACAGTCAGCTACCTTCCGGCGTGGAGATGCCACAGGAGATGGCGGAACGGACATCACAGATGGAGTCTTCGTATTGAACTATCTCTTCCTCGGGACCCGGGCTCCTGATTGTCTCGACGCGGCCGACGCCGATGACAATGGCAACGTGGATCTCTCCGATGCCATCCGGATACTCAACTTCCTCTTTCTCGGGGGACCTGAACCGCCGGTTCCCGGCCCCGCGGCTTGCGGACCGGATTCCGCCGATGACAACCTTGCCGATTGTGTCTACGAGGCCAATTGCGGCTGAGCGGCGGGCCTGTCAGCTAAGCGGGCTCCTGGCGCTGAGGGCGGCTCCGGCGGCGCCGGCATAGGTTCCCAGGGCGGCGGGGAAGATCTCCGGACAGCCGGGCTCGAATCCGCGCAGGCGGCGCCTGAGCGCCCGCCGGGTGGTCGGCAGGAATGTGTCCGCCGCGCCCGCGATCCCGCCGCCGAGGACCACCCCGTCAGGCCTCAACATCGGAACCAGCATCGCCAGCAGCTCGGAGAGGAGCTCGCCGGTTTCTTTCCAGGCGGCCCTGGCGCCGACATCCCCTGAGAGCGCCAGCTCGCAGAGGGCCAGGGGGGTGGAGACGCGGCGATCTCCACCCGCCGCCCGGAAGCGGCGCAGGATTCCCCGTGCGCCGAGGAGTTTTTCAGCTTCCCGTTTTTTCGCGGGGCCGATGGGCAGGCCAGCGATATGCCCGATGGTGTTGTTGCTGACGCGAACCGGGATCCCTTTTACGGTGAGGGCTGCGCCCAGGCCGGTTCCCATGGTCAGGTACAGCAGGCGCCTGATGCCCCGGCCGGCGCCAAGGCGGGCTTCTCCAATCGCCCCGGCATTGGAATCGGCCTCGAGGATGATCTTCCACTTCAGCCTGCGCTCCAGCCTTGCGGCGAGATCGAGTCCGTCGAGCTTCGGGAGGTTGGAGAGGTGCAGGATCCGCCGGCGTTTCTCGTCGAGAAAACCCGGCAGCGCGATACCCGCGGCGTTGGCCGGAAAGGTTCGCAGCAGAGAGACGAGGCGGTCCGTGAATTCTTTCTTGCCACGGTCCGCGGGGCAGGGAACCGACTGCATTCGCGACGGCCGGCCTCCGCGCAGAAGGAGGAGCTTTACATCGCTTCCACCGATATCGCAGCCGACGGTGTCCGCGGCTCCCGTGCGCGGCATGCCTCTAGCTGGCCTTGACCTTGCCGGTCTCCATAGAGGTGATCCTTTCGATCAGGTCGCAGACCCTGTTCGAGTAGCCCCACTCATTGTCATACCAGGCAAGGACCTTGGCGGATCTGCCGCCGCCACCAAGGACCATCGTCGCCTTGGAATCGAAGATCGCCGAGTGCGGGTTCATGATGATGTCGCTGGAGACGATGGGATCCTCTGTATACTCGACAATTCCATTCATTGGTCCATCGGCGGCGGCCCTGACCGCGGCGTTGATCTCCTCGACAGTGGTGTCCTTCTCCAGCTCGACGACCAGGTCGACGATCGAACCATTCACCACGGGTACGCGCAGGGAGAGCCCATCGAGCTTTCCATCGAGAGCGGGAAGAACCTTGCCGACCGCCCTGGCGGCCCCGGTGGTCGTCGGGATGATGTTCTGGGCCGCGGCCCGTGCGCGGCGCGGATCGGAGTGGGGGAGATCCGCCACGTGCTGGTCGTTGGTATAGGCGTGGACCGTCGTCATGATCCCATGGTCGATACCGAAGGAGTCGTTGAGAATCTTGGCGATCGGCGCGAGGCAGTTGGTTGTGCAGGACGCGTTGGAGAGCATCTTTTGCTCGGGAGTGATCGTGTCGTCGTTTACGCCCAGGACCACCATATTGTCGAGCTCCGTTTTCGGAGGGACGGTGAGAACCACCTTTCCGGCGCCGGCCTGCAGGTGCCATTCCACCTGCTCACGGGAACGGAAGATTCCCGTCGATTCGACTGTCACATCGATTCCGAGGTCTCCCCAGGGAAGGTTGGCGGGTTCGCGCTCGGAGAGCACCTGGATGGTCTGGTCTCCGACCTGGATAGCCTCGTCTGTCGCTTTGACTGTGGTATCGCCAAAGAACCTGTGTGTGACGGTGTCGTATTTCAGCAGGTGAGCGAGCATCTCGTTGTCGGCAAGGTCGTTGATTGCGACCACATCGATACCATCCCGCTGTGAAAGCACCTTGAATACATTTCGGCCAATTCGCCCGAAACCGTTGATTGCGACACGGATCGCCATGATTTTCTGCTACCTCTCGAATCGAATCGATTGCTTGCTGGAAAGAAAAATTAAGCGAGGATCTTAACAGGATAGATCTAGAAAGTCTCGAAAGACCCACCTCGCAATCGCTGTTAATTCCCCGGGTTCATGGGTGCTGGCGATGGCCGCCGGCAGGAAGCCTCCCTTGCGGGCGGCCTCGAGGCCATGCAGAGAATCTTCGAAGACGATGGTCTTCGCGGGAGCGCGGCCGAGGTCCTCGACCGCCTTCAGGAAACAGTCCGGGGCGGGCTTGCCGGCCTTGAACCGGCCCCGGTGAACCAGGGAGCTGAAGAGACCGGTCCAGCCGAATTCTTCGAGAAGAAAGCTGACGTTCTCCTCGGGTCCGGATGTGCCGATAGCGGCTGGAATGCTTTCATCTCTCAGCAGACGCAGGAAGTCTTCGATGCCCGGCATCGGGCGGACCCTGTCCCTGGCGCAGTTCCTGTAGCACTCCTCTTTTTCAAAGCTGAGGCTTTCGAGGGCGGCGCCGGGGGAGCGTCCGGCTTTTTTCCAGAGCAGGGGAATGATGGCATCGTTAGCTTGTCCGAAGGTCCCGCGGATCAGTTTCAGCATCCCGTCCGAGACGTTCTTGTGAGTGTCACCGGAGTCCGGGTTTTCCAGGGAGTGTGTTTCAACTAATTGGATCCATGCCTCGAGGTGGAATTCCTCGGTATCGGCGAGAACCCCGTCCATATCGAATATGACGGCCTCGCAGTCGGCTTCGCGCAGGAGATCGAGCACCGTAAGTCCTGGATGATCATCAGTCATGTCTTCCTGGTTCCTGGGGGTGGTCCGGATTCCGACGGGATAGTCCATCCCGGGCCCCAGGTCAAGAGAGTGGATCCTGCGGGAGCTTCAGCTCAGCGCGCAAAATCACCAGCTAATCGGCTTGTGTTTTGTCCCGTCTGATACTTTAATCGGCCGTTTACTATTTCCCGCAGTGACCCGGGATAGCGCGATAGAACCCTGAGCGAAATATATGTCCGATATTGCCGCTGCCGAGAACGCCGATTCAAAATTGACTGGCCTCAGTGAAAGCCTGGGTGAAGGAGATTTTGATCGGCTCGAGAATCTCTGGATGGAGATCCTCGAGGACCCGGAGCAGCTCGCTTCCTCCATCGCCGCTCTCGCCGCGGTGGCGGGCGAAGGATTGCGCCAGGGGCAGGAGAAGATCAAGCCGCTGCTCGATCTGACCTGGGGCGCGCTCGGTGAGGATGGGGAGAGCGAGGCTGAGGACTCGCCCGCTCCGGGGGCCGGGCTCTCGGGAATTTCTCCCGGAGACAGGGCTGCTCTCGGGGAGGTCCTGGTGAGGGCCTTTCCCAACAGGAAGGAATACCTGGCTTTTTTCCTCGATGCCTTTTTCGAAGACAATGATCCTCTCTCGGTTGAGCGGGCGTTTTTCAACGTCTGCGACATCGAGGGAGTCTCCGACAAGAACGTAGCCCTCGATCGCTTCAGCGGGCTGCTGAGGTATAAGCCGGGCGCGATCGTCTACCATGAGTCGGGTTGGGGGATCGGGGAGGTGCTCGAGGTCGATGCCCTGCTCGGACAGGTAGAGGTCGACCTCGAGGAGAAGAAAGGCCATCGGATCAGTGTCGAGGCGGTAGACTCCATCCTGCAGGTGATACCGGCTGAGAGCTTCCGCGGTCTTCTGTACCGTTCGTCGGATGAGCTCGAACGGCTAGTGGAAGAGGACCCGGTGGGACTCGTTCAGAAGGTGCTGGATGATTTCGGCAGCCCCCTGGCCCAGAAAGACATCAAGGCCCACCTTACCGCTGGCGCCATCGACTCCGGTGACTGGACCCGCTGGTGGGGCAGGACAAAGAAAAAACTGAGGGACTCGGGCTTCTACAGGTTAGGCGACCGTTCTCCCTACCATGTGGAAAAGCTCAAGGAGGCCGTCAGCTTCGAGGATGAACTGCTCGGCCGCTTCAAGCTGGGTGACTGGAAAGACGCCAGGGGCGCTGCCAAGGAGGTGCTCAAGGGAGGAGAGAAGAAATATCCGAAGGCCTATCCAGAAATAGTTTCCGGGCTGACCGATCTGCTCGGGTCCAGCGCGGACCAGGCTGTCATCCTGGGGGCCAGCCTCTTTCTCTCAAAGCTGAAGACTCCGAATGATTCCTGGGTAGAGCCCTTCAAGGGAATCCCGCTGGATGGCCTATGCGCCTCGCTGGAGGTTCTTCCCACGGGGCAGGATCCCCGGGAAGTTTTCAGGCTGCTCGGTGAGCACAGGCCTGATGACCAGCTTCCCGTAGCCGTGGCGGCCTTCAAGTGCAGGTCTGACAGTATCAGGAAGGTGGCCCACGAGTTTCTTGGCTCGATCGAACCCGGGGAATTGAAGCGACTCTGCCTGCAGGTCTACACTTCCCCACGTACCGCTCCGGAGGCCTGTCTCTGGCTTTTGAAAAGTCGATTGGCTGAGAAGGAGGGTATCGGGCTCGAGCCCCTCTTTGAGCGGACAGCAAGGGGACTTCTTATCCTCATGATCGATCTGCTCGAGCACCTGATTGACAAGGAGGTTCGACTGGGCCGCAGCGTGGTCAGGGATCTCATCAAGAAGATCGAGCCCCTGATGTTTCATTCTGAAGGAGCCTTCTTCAGAGAGGGGATCGAGCTCATGGAGTCATCCGAACGCGAGATGGTCTACAAGCGGGTCTTGAGACATCAGGAGTACCTTCCCAACAGCGCCCATAAGCTGCTCGATATCATCAGCCAGGTGGAGCCGGTCATCGCCCTGGCGAAAAAGGTGCCCGATTGGGAGAATCCGGAGATTATCTTCTCCATGGAGCGGGGGCAGGAGGTCCTCAAGGAAGAGCTTCGGGAGCTGAACGAGGTCAAGCTGCCTGAGATCGCCCAGGCTATCGGGGCCGCGGCGGATCTCGGAGACCTGAGCGAGAACGCGGAATTCACCTCGGCGCTCGAGGAGCAGAAAAACCTCACCATCAAGGCCGAGAAAATCCAGGAAGACCTCAAGAAGATCAAGCTCATCGATGCTTCCATGAATGAAGGGGGCCGGGTCGTATTGGGGTCGAGGGTCAGCGCGGAGAACCTCGAGAGGGGGGAAAAGGTTCTCTACGAGGTGCTCGGCCCATGGGATGGTGGTCCCGATGATGGCGTCCTGAACTATCGAAGTCCGCTGGGACAATTTTTTCTTGGTAAGGAGATCGATGATGAGTTTGACGCCGAGCTCCCGGGCGGCACCATCCGCTACAAGATCCTGGAGATCGCCTCGATCTTCGACTGAGCGCGCCACCCTGTTCCCTCCCCCCGGCGCGGATTTCCGTATAAAAACCGGGATTGGATCTGCGGCAGGGCGATTCTGGCTCTAAGATAGGTGTATTGGGCGTTGCCAGGCGTGGGGCTGCCTGCTCGTCCCGGGACCGATCCTGGTTCCTGTCGATTGCATTTCCGTTGTCTCTTTACCGGTTTTCCGAGTGTCTCACCATGTCTTTATCGAGCTCGTCATTTAGAAAGTACTACAAGGATCCGCAGGTTCTCGTCGAGAGACTGCAGGAGATCATCGACAACCGCGACAGCTATTCCGGAACGGATCTCTTTCTGCAGATGTTCGAGAGGGTGTTCAAGCTCGTAGGAGATGAGACCTTCAGCGCGGATCTCAAGATGCTGAATCATGCCCTGCTTGAGCTGCGCTACGCCTTCAAGGTCTTCGCTCCCTACAGGTCGATTCGCAAGGTCTCTATCTTTGGTTCGGCGCGGACCCCCGGCGATCGCCCCGAGTATGAAATAGCCGAGAAGTTCGCCAATCTGGTGACCCGCCTGGGCTATATGGTGATCACGGGCGCCGGGCCCGGGATCATGGAGGCGGCCCAGGGTGGTGCCGGAAGAGCCAGGAGCTTTGGCGTCAATATTCGGCTCCCCTTCGAGTCGAAGGCCAACGCGGTGATCGAAAACGACCCCAAGCTCATTCATTTCAAGTACTTCTTCACCCGTAAGGTCTGCTTTCTGAAAGAAACCGACGCCCTCGTAATTTTTCCGGGAGGTTTCGGGACCCATGACGAAGCTTTCGAGTCTCTGACCCTGGTCCAGACGGGGAAAAGTCATCTGGTACCGATCGTATTCGTCGATCGTCCCGGGGGCACCTATTGGAGCGACTGGCTTGATTACATCCGCAAGCACCTGCTCGAGCCCGGCTATATCGACAGCTTCGATGAGAGCCTCTTTCATCTCACCGACAGCGCCGAAGACGCGGTGGCTACAGTCGACAGGTTCTATCTCAATTATCACTCCTGCCGTTTCGCGAGGCCTCTACAGATCATCCGGCTGAATCATCCGGTAGGAGATGAGCTCCTGACGCGGCTCAACAGGGAGTTCAGGGACATCATCGTATCCGGGAACATCGAGCGGCTCCCAGCTCCGCTCGAGGTGGAGAGTGATGAGCCCGAGACCGCGCACCTCTACAGGATAGCCTTTCGCTTTGATCGTAAGAGCTATGGCCGTCTGCGTGAGCTGATCGACGTGCTGAACCTGGATGCGGTAGGGAGCCGCTGAGCTGCCGGCCACCGCGGCTCAGGTCTCTACGGATCAGGCTCTTACGGATCAGGCTGGGCCTGAATACTCGAACAGGTTTTTTTCCGTCTCGAGGATGCGCAGGAGCTGGAGGCTCGCCGGAGGGGGAATGCTGTCCGCTAGGCGGCTCCAGATGTCGGCGATGAGAACCTCGGTAGTCGGGGGAGGCGTGCTGCCGGACTCGAGGATCTCGTTGAGGTTTCGGTGGTCGATCGGTTCGATTACCTTGTCCCGCACAATCGAGTCGAGCAGCTCTGGGGAGATGACCTGGCCGGTCACAGGATCCGGGTTTCCGCGGATGACGACCTCGAGATCGTAGTTGTGGCCGTGACCTCCTTCATAGCTGCATTTCCCGAAGACCTCGAGGTTCCACTCCGCATCCCTGTCGGGCCTGTAGAGTCGATGCCCGGCGTTGAAGCGGTAGAGGCGGCCGATGTAGACTGTGTTCAATCTTCTTCTCCGCAATATTCCGCGTAGAGGAAGGCGTCCTCTCTCAGCCGTACCCGCGACAGCCGGACCGCTTCCCGGTTGAAGCCAGGCTCGATGAGCTTCCAGATGTGGATGGCCAGGTTCTCCGTCGTCGGAACGGCGCTCTCGAAGCCTTCAGCCTCCTTGTTGATGTTCCTGTGGTCGAAGCGGCTGACCACCTGCTCCTGCAGGAGCTCATCGACGCGCCGGAGATTGATGACCATTCCAGTGAATGGATCGACAGGGCCGCGCAGGGTCACCTCCAACTCGTAGTTGTGTCCGTGCCCGTGGGGATTATTGCAGGCGCCGAAGACCTCGCGGTTTTTTTCAGCCGTCCAGTCCTCCCTGTGGTAGCGGTGGGCGGCGCAGAACCGGACCTTCCTGGTGATTTCAACGGTTCCCG
>JAKUSY010000082.1 GCA_022451445.1 Planctomycetota bacterium | reverse complement strand
CCCGGCCCCCCTCGGATTTTTGGACGCCGACGAAGGCCTCCGCGGCCGCGGTCGGTTCCTGGCGGCAAGTGGCGCACGCTTCGCCGAGGCCGTCACCGTCGGAATCTCTCTGGATCTGGTTGGGAATCTCCGGGCAGTTGTCGCAGGCGTCACCGAAGAAGTCCCCATCGGTGTTTTCCTGCTGCGGGTTCGGGTTTCCGGGACAGTTGTCGCAGATCGTTCCGATGCCATCCCCATCGTTGTCAAGCTGGTTGAAGTTCCTGTTGGAGGGGCAGTTATCGCAGGCGTCGCCGATGCCGTCGCCGTCGGAATCCCGCTGCGCGGGATTGACAACGAGGAGGCAGTTATCACCCGCGTCGTCGACGCCATCGGCATCCGCATCCTGGGCCCACAGCTGTGCTGGTGAGAGCGCAGCAAGCATCAACAGCACGAATGCCGCGATGCCCGGAAACCCGGACTCATGTCTCGACGAGCCGAATGTCATCCTTCTCATTCCTCGTTGGATTACCGATGCGCTAACTGCCATCCGGAAGGGCTCCAGAAAAAACATCGGTAGAATTGTCAGATCCCCTTAGAGCAGGGGAATTTATATAATATGTCGAACTCCAATTTTACAGGTGACGAGACTCGAACTTCAACCTCACACGGCAGAAGTCTTCACAAATAGCGTAAGTTCTTTACCTGTAGTCAATAAGCAAGGATGAAGCCGATTTTAAGCTTCTGCCTGCCCATCTTGAGGTAAGGTTCCATCCCTTTGGACGTTAGGTGATTCTTCCTCGTCAGGATCGGTCTCGTCGATGATTTCACCGACGAGCTCTTCGAGTACATCTTCGAGACTCACGACTCCGGATGTGCCGCCGTATTCGTCGAGAACGACGAAGAGATGCTGACGTTTGACCTGGAACTGGTGGAGCAATTGGTGGGCAGGGGTGCTGTCGTGGACCATATGGGCCGGCTTCTTCAGATCGCCCACCTTCAGCCCGGTCCTGTCGCCGGCCAGCGCCAGCAGCAGGTCTCGCAGGTAGATGATTCCGGCGATGTCATCGAGATCGCCCGCCCTGGTCACGACAAAGCGGCTGTGGGTCATGTCCAGCTCCGAGGGGTTGATCTCCTCGAGGGGAGTGTCGTTTTCCAGGCTCGCCAGGTCCAGCCGGTGGGACATGATTTCCCTGGCTGTTACGTCGTTGAGACGGAAGGCATTGCTGATGAGACGGCTCTCATCGCCGCTGATCAACCCGGCTTTATTCCCCATGTCCGCCATCATCCGAATTTCCTCCTCGCTGGTCACATCCTTGCTCGCTTTGCCCGAGAAGGGGCGGGCGATCTGCTCGATCACGAGGATGGCCGGCCACAGGATCCAGGTGATGAGCGTCAGTGGAATGGCGGCGCCGAGGGAGATGCCCAGGCTGTAGCGCTCTCCGACGGTCTTGGGAATGATCTCGGAGAAGACGATGATCAGGAAGGTCAGGCTGCCGGCGAAGGCGCCCTTGTAGGCATCGCCGAGCACCTCGGCGGCCTTGTAGCCGACCATGACCGAGCCGAGGATGTTGATGAGATTGTTGAGGATCACCAGCGCGGAGATCGGGCGCTGCATGTTTTCCTTGATCGCCGCAAGGCGACCGCCTCCGGAGCGATTCTCGTTCCGGGCGAGGTAGACCTTCGAGATGGGTACGCTGAAGAGCGCCGCCTCGGACATCGAGGTGAGGCCGGAGGCGAGGACGAGCGCCAGCACTAATAGGACCAGTGTTGTCATTGATCGGGTTCCAGTCTACCACCGAGATGAGAGGGCGCGCAACCTGCACGGTGGAGCACTCGAGGAGGAAATGGGTTGCCGGTGGTGGAGGGGCTTGATAGCTTGAGCAGTCCTGCGTTCTTTCGCCGGGGAATCTCTGTGTTCAGCGCAACACCATCAAGGTTGGAGTTCAAGAATCGTGGGTTATAAACAGACCGCCGGGCATCGACCCGGCAGGAGTTCATATCACCAGGTGGGATTGGTCAGGGGCCAGTTCGGAGACGTCGATTACGATGAGTGGATCGGTTTTATCGCCGATGCGGGCTTCGACGGCTGGGAGGAAGCCAGCTGGGAGCTCGAGCTCGAGCGCTGCTCGGATGACGAGGGCGCCGCGGCTTACGCTGGTGAGCGCGTCGACAAGGCGAAGGCGAGGGGACTCGAGATCTTTTCCATCTCCGGCCACCTGCAGGGCCAGGCGCTCGGTGATGAACCCTCGGCCAAGACGCTTCAGTTCATCGGCGGTGAGGCGGTCGAGGCTTACAAGGAGTGGCGAAAGACCAATGAGCCGCCCCGGACCGACCCTTTCTACGTTCCCGATGAGGTCGGCCGGCTGATTCACAGCCAGGCGCTTGAATCTCTGCTGGCCTGCGCACGCCTTGCCGGCCACCTCGGGCGGCTGCAGGAACGCAAGGCGCCGGTCTCGGGTTTCACCGGCTCCCCGGCCCACGCCTGGTCGCATTGGTTCGAATTTCCTCCTCCCCCGAGCGAGATTGGCGGCTGCCCCCTGGCCGATCCGCGCCAGGTCTCGCTTGAATTGATCGTCGAGCGCTTCGCTCCCCTGCTCGAGCTCTGCCGCGAATACGGCACCACCTTCGATCTCGAGTGCCATCCTTCCGAGAGGGCCATGGGCGACATCGAGTCGGCGGGTGACTACCTGCAGACGATGATCGAGGCGGGCTACGAGGGCGTCGCCGGCTTCAACCTCGACTGCTCGCACCTCGAATGGCAGAACGTCTCCGGCGTCGAGTTCATCCGCGAGTTTGGCGAGCACATCCACTGCGCCCACATCAAGGGCGTCCAGGTCATCCGGAGCTACAGCCGGGGCGGCCGCCTAGGCGGCCATCGTCCCATGGGGCACAGGCACAACGGCTGGCACTTCGTTACCGCCGGCAGCGCCCGCGATGCGGTGAATACCGAGGAGGTCATCGTCGAGCTGAACCGGGCCGGCTTCGATGGCGCGCTCACCATCGAGTGGGAGGACAACGACGCCGATAAGAAGGCCGGCGCCATCGCCGCGCTCGCCAACGTTCGCGCGGCGGACCTGCCGCCGAGCTTCTCGCGTCATGACGAGACGCTGAAGACCTGAGAGCCGCCGGTTATTTCGGCTGGAAGTAGAGGACCATCCCGGCGCCTGAGGCGAGGACGAGCACTCCGAGCCAGAAGACCGGATTGATCGCCTTCTCCGGCGGATGGGCTACCGATGAGACTATGACATTCACCAGTGGCGCGCAGCCGAAGATGATCGGCATGACGTAGAGCGGACTGCCGCCTGACTTCATGGAGTAGATGACGCAGATGGCCCCCAGCGCTCCAAGCGTTCCCGTCAGCAGGCCGAACCAGGTTCCCCGCGGGAATATGAACTTGGATGGTGATGAATCCTGCTTCGCCTCTCCCTCCTCCTGTAGTGCAGGTTTTGATGAATCCTGCTCCGCCTTGCCCGTCTCCTTGCCTGCAACGGGTTCGGATCCGGCCGGATTGATAAAGCTCCAGTCAGCTCCCTTTGATTTGAGGATCAGGCCCGGGACCAGCACGGCGATAAAGAAGTAGGCGATGCCGACAAGCAGGGCGGTCTTCAGGGGATTTCCCAGCAGGGCGTTGCTCGTATGGACTGCGGTGCCGTAGGCGCCCCAGCAACAGACGGTTCCAAGCGCGAAGATAAGCCAGGTCCAGGTAGACATGTTTGTTCCCTCCACCGTGGTTCATTTCTCCGCCCTGGCGGAGAGTCTCAGCGGTAAACAGTTCTCCCCGAGAGGAGATTACCTGCTTCTCTATAGCCACGGGAAGGGGTCTTGTAAAGCCCCGAGGTTCGGTGGGGCGGTGGAGAAGGCTCAGTCGTTCTTCACGCGGCCATCGAGCTTGAGCCGCGAATCACCGGATTTCTCGTCTTTATTGAGGACCCGGTGTCCGCCGATCATCTCCTCGGCGATGCGGCGCTGGATGAGCTCCGGCGTGCCGCTCGAGGGGTCGAGGTGGGCGTTTTCGCCGTGCCCGATGGAGAGATCCGCCTGCGCGAAGAGGGCGATGACGCCCGCGAAGCAGAAGACCGTGAAGGCGATCATCGCGCCGCTGCCTCTTTTATTCATTGTCTTTTCTCCGGGACGCGCCGATGAATCGGGTCGGTTTTCCTTTCAGACCGTTATTCACTGCATCGTCAGCCCCCGCCTCGGTCCTGTAGTTTTTTTTCATGCGCTGGTAAAGTGGCCGCCATGCGCTGCGTGAAGGTGAAAGAGCCGGGCGGGCCGGATGTGCTCGAAATCGTTGATCTTCCTGAGCCTGGGCCGGGTGCCGGCCAGCTGCTGGTGCGTAATTTCGCTGCCGGGCTCAATCGCGCAGATCTGCTGCAGCGTCGCGGACTTTATCCGCCCCCGGCGGGAGAGTCCGATATTCTCGGCCTGGAGTTCGCCGGGGAGGTGGCGGCTGTGGGCGAGAGCGTCGAGGGGTTTTCCCGTGGCGACCGTGTCTTCGGGCTCTGCGGTGGGGGCGCCTATGCCGAGTTCCTGGTTGTCGATGCTCGCCTGGCGGTCTCGATTCCGTCCAATATGTCGTATGAATCCGCCGCCGCGGCACCGGAGGCGTTCTATACCGCCGAGGATGGTCTCTTCAGTCTCGGCGGGCTCGAGGAGGGACAGACGGTGCTCGTCCATGCGGGCGCCAGCGGGGTGGGAACGGCGGCGATCCAGCTCGCGACGGCCGCCGGAGCCCGGGTGATCGCCACCGCGGGCACGGCGGAAAAAGCGGCTGCCTGCGAGGAGCTAGGAGCCGCCGCCGGCGTTAACTACCGGGAGCGGGATTTCGCGGAGGCCGTGGCCGGCCTGACAGGCGCGGAGGGCGTCGACCTTGTCCTCGATCTCGTCGGCGCCAGCTATTGGGACAGGAACATCGACTGCCTGCGCGTCGGCGGCCGCATGGTATTGCTCGGCCTCCTCGGGGGCGCGCGCGCCGAGGTGAATCTTGGAGCCGTCCTCAGCAAGCGCCTGAGCATCATCGGCAGCGTCCTGCGCGGCCGCA
This sequence comes from Planctomycetota bacterium, assembly GCA_022451445.1. Taxonomy (GTDB): domain Bacteria; phylum Planctomycetota; class UBA8108; order UBA8108; family UBA8108; genus UBA8108. Next base: position 4,733 of record JAKUSY010000082.1, on the reverse strand, counting down.
GCGTCGAGGAGAAGGCGGAGGTGACCGCCAGGTTTCGCGAGCGGACTCTGCCGATGCTGGAGAGCGGAGAGCTGAAGACAGTGGTCGACTCGATCCTGCCGCTCGAGGACGTCCGCCAGGCGCACGAGCGCATGGAGGAGAACCTCAACACGGGCAAGATCATCCTGAGGCTATGAGCTCGCCGGCCGTTTTCCCGGCTTCGGAAGCTTGAAAACCCGTGTCAGGTTCCGGTGCTTCGGGTACCATGATCTGTCTGAACGGGAAAGCTGCAGTAATCAACCGGAAGAAACAGGGAGAGATCTCAATGCGAAAAGAAGCTGCTTCGCGCGAATTGTCGTGTCCCGATTGTGACGATGTGAGTCGTCGCCGTTTTCTGCGCACTGCCGCCACGGCGGCTACGGCCGTCGGTACCGCCGGCCTGTCGCTCGGCGCCGCGGGAAGCCTGCTGTCCGCCGACGAGAAGAAGAAGGCCCAGCCTGCCGAGACCGCGGTCAAGCAGCTCTTCGACAGTCTGAAGGACAACCAGCGCAAGCTGGTCTGCATGCCCTTCAGCCATGAGAAGCGCTCGATGGTCAGGAACAACTGGTACATCGTCGATCCCAAGGCCGCGGCCATCGGCAAGCTCTACGATGCCGACCAGCAGAAGTTGATCCTGGAGATCTTCAAGGGGGTGACCTCCGAGGATGGTTACAAGCGTTTCGAGAAACAGATGAAGGACGACGCCGGCGGCTTTGACAAGTACACCTGCGCTATCTTCGGCGAGCCCGACACCGGCAAGTTCGAGTGGGTGCTCACCGGCCGTCACCTGACGATTCGCGCCGATGGTGATTCGGTCGACAACACGGCCTTCGGTGGGCCCATCTTCTACGGCCACGCGGCCGGCGGCTTCAACGAGAAGCCCGATCATGCCGGCAATGTCTGGTGGCACCAGGCACGCCTGGCCAACAAGCTCTACGGCGCCCTCGATGGCAAGCAGCGCGACAAGGCCCTGGTGGTCGAGTCGCCTCCCGACAGCCCCAAGGTGGTCAAGCTCAAGGGGACCAAGGGCAAGCCGGAAGGCCTCCGCGGCGCGGACATGTCGAAGGATCAGAAGAAGCTCCTCGACGAGACCCTTCGCAGCATGCTGAACATGTACCGCAAGAGCGATGTCGACGAGGCGCTCAAGTGCATCGACGCCAACGGCGGACTCGACGCGTTGACGGTCTCCTACTTTGACGAGGGGAATATCGGCGACGACGAGATCTGGGACCGCTGGAAGGTGGAGGGGCCGGGAATGGTCTGGTACTTCCGCGGTACGCCCCACGTCCACACCTGGGTCAATATCGCCGGCAAGCAGGCCTGAATCGCGGCTCCTGCCGGCATCGAAAGAAAACGGCCGGAAGATGGCGGGACCATCTTCCGGCCGTTTTCTTTTCCGGGTTCTTCAGTCTCCCGGGAGACAGGCCTTATCCGAAGATGGCCTTGAGAATGAAGAAGAAGAGGATGGCCAGGAACGCTCCGGCCGGCAGGGTCATCACCCAGGAGATGATGATGTCTCTTACGACCCGCAGGTTGAGCGCCCCGATGCCGCGCGCGAAGCCAACCCCGAGCACCGCGCCCACAAGCGTGTGGGTCGTGGAGATCGGAAGTCCCGCCCGCGAGGCAACCAGGATGGTGATCGCCGCGCCGAATTGAACCGAGAAACCGCGCGTAGGGGTCAGCTCGGTGATCTTCTTGCCGATGGTTTCAATGACCCGCCAGCCCCAGGTGACGAGCCCGATTACGATACCGACCCCACCGAGCGCGAGGATGAGCGTCATCCAGCCATCGCTCAGGTCGGATTTCGCCGACAGGGCGCCCTTCTGCAGGACGGTGATCACTCCACTGAGGGGGCCGATCGCGTTGGCGACATCGTTGGCGCCATGGGCAAAGGCGACCGTGCAGGCGCTGAGGATCTGCAGGTAAACGAAGATCCGTTCGGTTGCCCGCATCTGGGGGGTTCCCCATTTTCCGGCGCCAGAGGATTTGACGGAAGATTCCTGCTCCTCAAGCTGGGTTGAAAGGGCCTCTATCTTCCCTCCCAGTGAGCCGAGTTTTTCTTCGACATCTCCATCCGCTATGATGGTGAGCTTTTTGATCTTTGTCTTCAACCGGACCAGCTCTTCGCCGATCAGGGGATTCTGGGCCCTGGCTTTCTCCGAGGGGCTTTCCTCCTCAACAGTAATCCTTTTCAGCAATGGAATGGACCCTATGGCGCCGACTAATCCAATGACCGATGCATAGAGGAGAGCGCCTTTGAAATCTAAATTAAGAAGTCCAAGAAACTCCTTCCACTCATCCGAGAGGGGTTTCAGGCCTTTGTAGATCGTAACCAGGGAGATGATCGTCAAAACGAGGAAGATGAGGAACGGGGCGACCTTCCTGGCCGCTCCAACCATGTCCCGCTTGTAGAGAACGAGCCTCTGGATGACTATGAAGACGAGGCAGGAAAAACCTCCCGCCAGCAGCGGCGAAACGAGCCAGCTCGAGACGATCTTTCCGACCGTAGTCCACTCGATCACGCTCAGGTCATCCCAGAAAATGACCATTCCGAAGCCGAGCACGGACCCGACAATGCTGTGGGTGGTCGAGACGGGCAGCCCGAAATAAGTAGCTACCAGCAGCCAGGTGGCGGCGGCCAGGATCGCTCCCATCATGCCGTAAACGTACAGGTTCGCCCCGTTGGCCATATTCTCTATTTCTTCGATCGGGAGGATTCCTTTGCGGATGGTCTCACTGACGTGTTGACCCACGAAAAAGGCGCCGAGGAATTCAAAGATGGCGGCGACGATGATCGCGTTGCGCAGGGTCAGCGCTCCTGAGCCCACCGAGGTGCCCATGGCGTTGGCGACATCGTTGGCGCCGATACTCCAGGCCATGAAGAAGCCGGCACCGATGGCGATGGCGTAGGCCCAGAAAAGCTGGGTTTCTGTGAAGAGCGCGGCGGCGCCTTCGGCCTGGCCAAGAAATACAGAGAATGTTTCCAACATGCGGGCTGCTTGATTGAGAGGGGTTGGGGAATTACTTGGCGATCATTAACCGGAGACGGTTGGCCATTCGTTCAGCGGAGTCGGCCAGGTCTCCGAGCTTGTTGATGACGCGCGACCACATGATCACGTCGAGCACCTCGACCTCTTTCTCGAGATCGAAAAGTTTCTTGGCGGCGGCGCGTTCGGTTCCATCGGCCACCGTCTCATCCGCGTTGATCTGTTCGATCATGGCGAGTACCTTTTCCGCCTCCTTGCCGCCGAAGGAGGTCTCCACCAGCTCGTCAAATTCCTGGACCAGGTCCGCCGCCTGGTTGCAGACCCTGACGACCTCGTCGATCAGGTTGTTGAGAGGCTCCTTCATGCCGGCGGGCAGCTTCAGCGGGCGCAGGGTCAGCAGGATGCCGATGTCCTGGATCGTGTCGGGCAATTCTTCCTGGATGTCGAGAACCTCGAGGAGATCGCGGCGATCGATCGGCAGGAAAATGCTCTTGGGCAGGTGGCTCCGGATGTCATTCTTGATGATGTCGGCTTCCGATTCGAGGTCGGAGATTTCCTTGAAGAGCCGGTCGAATTCAGCCGGCTCATTATCAATGATCGCATTGATGATGGGCTTGATTCGTTCGATGCAGGCCCGGCCCTTTTCCATGTGAGCCTGGATCGGCTTGAACGGACTGCGCCCGAAGAGCGCGATGAGAGCTTTCACAATAGTGTCCTCGTTGGTTGGTTGATCAGACTGAACAGACCATCATTAATGGTAAGGATAGAATATTAGGTAAGAATAAAGACATTGTGAAGATATCGTTAACATCTGGTAATCCGGAGGTAACCGGGAAGTCGCCCAGGTGTTGCGGTGGGAGTCTCGCCCCGGGTACCGTGACCACGCCGGATATTCGAAGAGTGGACCTTCGGAAATCCTGCGGGTCAAAGCGTGGCGTGACAGGTGAGGGACGGAGTTTTTATGGACAGTGGCGACCAGGAATACAATTCGAGCAAGGGACAGCTCCTGGTCTCGGAGCCGAGCCTGGCCGACCCGAATTTTCGCTGCACTGTCGTCCTGGTGACCGAGCACGATGAGAAGGGCGCCTTCGGGCTGACGATCAACCGCCCCGGTGGCCAGACGGTGGCCGATCTCTGGGAAGGCCTCACCGGGGATCCCTGCGTGTGCTCGGCGCCGGTCTTTATCGGTGGACCGGTGGAGCAGGCCGCCGTGTTCATCCTGCACAACCGCGAAGATCTCCGCGATGGCAGTGAGCCGATCATCGATGGTCTCTACATGGGAAGCAGCCTGGAGCTTCTCCAGGCCCTGATTGAGGATGAGGTGTCGGCCATCTGGGAGGGTCAGCAGATCTACCGGGTCTTCTGCGGCTACTCAGGCTGGGGAGCGGGGCAGCTCGACGGCGAGCTCGCCGCAGGGGGCTGGGTCATCCAGCCCGCCACGGCCGAATACATCTTCCAGACCGACTCTCCGGAGCTGTGGAGAAATTCGATGGATCGCCAGGGCGGGATCTACCGGTTCTTTTCAGGCATGCCGACCGATCCGGACGTCAACTAGCGTCTGTATCTTCCGGGGCAGGCTCTTCAGCAGGCGCCTCTGGGCTTCCCGTGGCTGCTTCGCCGGAATCCGCGGGTTCCGGCGCTGCCCGGCCGGGAACGGGGGGTAGCCCGAGGGCCAGGAGAAGCGGCAGTAATACGAGCGCCGCAGCGCCGTAATAGGGATACTCCGAG
>JAKUSY010000081.1:2262-9794 GCA_022451445.1 Planctomycetota bacterium | reverse complement strand
CAGGATTTGCGGCAGGAAGGGCATCGAGAAGTTGCTGGTCTCCCGGGGCGCGAAGAAAGCGAACGCGAAGAGCTTTCCCCCGGGGACACTGGCCCCGGATCTCGCGGACCTGTGCCTCTCCAGCGCGGTTTCAGCGGATTCTCCCGGCTTCTCGGTGCTCGTCAGCCGTGGGGGAAAGGAGCTCTTCTGCCGCGGCTACGGGCTTGCCCGTGTAGAGGAGGGCCTGGCTGCGGGCCCCGACACCCCCTTTCGGATCGGCTCGGTGACCAAGCAGTTTACAGCGGTGGCGATCCTGAAGCTCCAGGAGGACGGGAAGCTGCGCGTCAGCGACGAGCTCTCAATTTTTTTTCCGGGGTTTCCCCGCGGCGGCGAGGTCACGATCCACCACCTGCTCTCGCATACCTCGGGGATTCACAGCTACACATCGGACCCCGGCTTCATCGAGGGGGTGACCGCTCCCGTCAAGGCGGCCGACCTGGTCGAGAAGATCAGCAAGGCGCCCTTCGATTTTGATCCGGGCAAGCGATTGAATTACTCCAACTCTGGTTATTTCCTGCTCGGACTCATCGTTGAGAAGGCCTCCGGGCAGCCCTACGCGGAGTACCTTCAGGAGAAGGTCTTCAAGCCGCTGGGCATGAAGAACACGGGTCTCCATCGCCGCGGCTTCGAACCTGCCGGCGAGGCGCTCGGCTATACCCGCGCAAAGAAGGGCTACAGGCGAGCCGTTGACTGGGATATGAGCTGGGCCGGCGGCGCCGGGGCTCTCTATTCGACGGTCCGGGACCTGGATCTCTGGAACGAAGGTCTCTTTGCTCTCAAGGTGCTCAACAGGAAGAGCCTCGACCTGGCGTTCACCCCGGTCAAGCCCTTCGATGAGAGCGGCAAGACGTTCTACGCTTACGGCTGGTTGATCGCCAGGCACCGCGGCCTTCGGCAGGTCGGCCACAGCGGCGGACTGCACGGCTTCCAGTCCTACCTGGCACGTTACCCGGAGCAGAACCTGACGGTGGCGGTGCTCGCCAACGCGGAATTTTCTCCCGCCAGAATAGCCCGGGTGCTCGCCGAGCTCTGGCTCTCAACGGTGATGGAGCCGCGCAGCGAGAGGAAGGAGAAGACCGGCCTCGCCGGCAAGGGCTACGATGACTACGCCGGGCGCTACGAATACGGCAGTGGGGTGATGACAATCGAGCGCGAGGGAGACAGTCTCTTCGCCCAGCTGGGCCTGCAGCCGCGCTGCGAGATCTTCCCGGCCGGCGATGATGGGTTCTTCTGGAAGGTGGTGGAGGCGCGGGTGAAGTTCGAGCGCGACAAGTCAGGGAAGGTCACGAGGATCCTGCACAGCCAGGGCGGTGGCGAGATCAAGGCGCCCCGGCTCACCCGCCAGGTGGTGGTGAAGGTCGACCCGGCCATCTACGATGCCTACGTCGGTCGTTACGATTACGGTGAAGGGCAGACGCTCACCGTTACGCGCGATGGCGACAAGCTGATGGGGCAGATGACCGCTCAGCCGAAGCTGCTGCTCCTGCCGCGCTCGAAGAAGGACTTCTTCTTCAAGGTGGTCAACGCCGAGGTCAGCTTCGTTTCAGGGCCCGGGGGCAAGATCACCGGGCTCGAGCATCTGCAGGGCGGAAAAACCATCAAGGCCCCCAGGCTCGAGTAAGTCCCGGGGGCTCTCCTATAGCGCGATCTCCAGGGTCGCTGACTTGCCTTTCTCGACCGGGCGAACGCCCTTCACGGTCTTTACCCGCCCGCCTTCGCCGATCCGGATGGTGTAGGCGCCCCCCGAGAAGACCTTGGGGCGGTAGCTCGTTCCCTTGATTCGCAGGGTGTAGACGACCTCGCCGGATTTCTCGTTGATGATCGAGACGACCGGGTCCGCCTGCCCGCTGATCTTCAATTCCGGCAGCCACGCCGCCGCCTTGCGGGAGTAGTTGTCCTCCTGCCTGATGGTCTTCGGCCAGCCGGCGTACTGCCTGGCCCCGGCGTCGGTGATGTCCACGTTTCTCGGCCAGCACTCGAACGTGATCTCTCGCGCGGGCTTGTTGAAACGCACCACGCCGAAGCCGGCCGCGCGGGTGGTGAGCTTGCCGCCCTTCTTGAAGTCGTCGGCCTTCATGCGCGGGTTGGCGGCCGCCCAGCAGGTGACCTTATTGTTGAAGCCGTCGAGGTGGCGGCCGGTGTACTCGGGCATGCCGGGCAGCCGGTTGGCGCCGGCCTCCAGCGGCACCCACCAGCGCAGGTAGAGATTGGCGATCGATGGAACGCAGAAGGAAAAGACCGAGTCGTCCCAGTCATCGATGCCGTGCTGAAAGATCGTTCCGAGGTGCTGGTCGCCGGCGATGTGGACCGAGAAGCTGCGGCGCATGGCGTCGATGGCCTTGTTGCGGCCGGTCTGTGGCCAGCCGTTGGAGTCGAGGTCGGCGTGCAGGCGCCCGCCGATCTTGCCGTGGATGTGGGCGCCGCCGCAGAAGATCGTCTGCGAGAGGACAGCCTTCATCTCGGCTCCCGCCCAGTCCTGTCCCCACGCCTCGAGGAACTTCAGCTGTCTCTCTCCCAGGAGCACGGCCCCGGGTACGTCGATGGTCTTCGGATCGTAGTTCGGATTGCGGACGTGGTCAGGGCGGGGGCCCTGCTGGGGAATGAGCCCCTTGGGGCCGGACTTGAACTTCCGGTCCTCGATGATGGCGAAGCTGATGCCGCCGACCTTCAGGTCGGTGTAGTAGACCGTGATGCCGCGCTGGATGGGGGTGGGGTCGTAGGGGTCCGGGAGGTGGCTGGTCTGCGCGCGCTGAACCTCGTTGACGTATTCCACCGGCATGAAGAAGCCGCCATCGGGTCCGGCGCCGGTCGAGGCCTTCTTGCCGTTGGCGCCCCAGATATTCGCCTGCCCGACATCGTGGTCATCGGGAATGGTGATGGTGGGGATGTTTCGGATGATCTCGCCGAAGTCGCGTCCGAACTTGAGCCAGGCGGCGTAGTGGCGGCGATGGTCGTAGACCTGGTCGCCTGAGAAGAAGAGCAGGTCAGGCTTGATCCTCTTGATGTTCCCGACGATGTCTTCACGGGAGATGTCGCCGCCATGGGCGGGGCTGATCGAGTTGCCGGTAAAGGCGGCGACGACGATCTCTTTCTTCTCCACCGGGTCCCTGCGGATGAGACCCTCGTAGAAGGCCGTCTTGCCGTGGGCGACGCGGTAGGCGGTATCGCGGGTGGAGTCCCAGTCGGTGACCCGGAAGGGGGCGGTCCAGCCGCGCTCGATGACTTCGGTCTCCGCGATCACCTTCCAGTCGCCGGCTTTCCTCACCTCCAGGCGTACCTTTCTCGGCTCACCCTCCTCGAGGGGGTAGAGCTGCGCGTTGAGCTTCAGGATGCTGTCCTCGACGGTATAGAGCGCGAAGCAGATGACATCTTTTCGCTCGACCTTCGGGATGCTCAGGAACGGTTTCCTGCGCTGCTGGTTCTTCCTGGCGGCATTTTTCTTCTGCGGCTCTTTCTTCGTTTCGTTCTGCGCCGTGGCGACGAGGCAGGGCGCCAGCAGGGTGAGAGCGAGCGAAAGGGCAAGGCGTTTGCTTGGAGATGACACGTTTCTGTTTCCTCGGGTTGGAATCGGACAGGGCATGATTTCGAAGACGGCTTCTTCGCCAGCAGCCGAGTATCCAACAGACCTTCGGCCGGTTCCAGATGTCTCCGGGGCTTCTTCTCAAAAGCGGAGGCTGAGACCGATCTTGAAGGTCAGGTCCGATTCGGTCCAGCGCAGGCGGCCCTCGTTGCGGTCGATTCCCTGGTTCAGCACGAGGTACATGTTCGAGCCCGGCCTGTATTCCCAGTGTACGCGGCTCTGGAAGCCGAGCTGGTCCCCGTCGCTGTAGTACTGCAGGAGGTTGGTCCAGTTGAGCTGTGGGGTGAGGCTGAACCTCGTCTTGATGGAGGCGAGCCGCTCCTTGAAGTCGCCCTGCGGCAGGCTGATCGACTGCAGCTCGTAGTCGGCTCGAATGCTGAAGTATTTCGACGGCCGCACGGAGATCTCCGTTTGCCAGGAGCTCAGGTAGCCATCGTAGTAGCCGCCGAGCTCGTAGGAGAGCTCGAACTCGACAAGCCGCTTGCTCGATGTGTCGATGCCGATCTTATAGCTCGGCCACCAATAGTCCCCGGCCGGGATGGAGATCCCTTCATCCTTGGAGACCTCGAAATCGTTCGTGGGGGAATCATTCTCATAGCTCACCCTGCTCCAGAGCCGGTCGCCGTCGTTGGTGTAGATGTACAGCGGGTAGAGCGAGTGGCTGGCTGTTTCGAGCTCGTCATCGAGGTCCGTGTAAAAGGAGTTCGAGTAGCTGAAGAAGAGCTGGCGGATATCGTAGAAGTCCCTGGGGCGCGGCTTGTAGCTGAACTCGCTGAGGTAGGCCCTCACGCTCTCCCGGCGGACGAAGGCGAGGGCTGGATCGAAATCCTCTCCGACCTGGAAGAACTGGAGATTGGCGCTGTAGAGATCGTTGGGAAGCTCGATGTTGCCGCCGAATGACAGGCTGTTGTCATCGTCTCCGGCTTCGGGAGGCGGGTCGCCGCCGCTTTCTTCGTTCTCGCTCCAGCTGTTGAGTAGCCAGAGGTTCGCCTGCAGCACCTGGCCGTCGAGGAAATCGGAGGTTCGCAGGCCCAGGTCCGCGCCGACGAGAAAGTCTTCATTGTTTGAGTCAGGGTCGCCGTGGGTGGCGATGATCCCGATGGAGGATTGCTCCAGGATATTGCGTGAGATCCTGCCGGCGAAGACATTGCTTCCCGGCAGGTCGTTGTGGTCGTCGACGAATGCATCGAGCAGGCCGATGTTGTATTCACCGATCCTGCCGGTGAGCTTGGCCGCTCCGAGGATTGGCCTCGGGTGCCTGTCGGGAGTGAGCCCGACCGTGCGGCTGAAGAAGGGGATGGGTTCCGCCGCGGTGCTGGAGCGCCCTGGTCCTCGGCGCCGGCCGCCGCTGTTGCGGCCGAAGTTGAAGATTCCCGCGTCCTGGAGGAAGAAATCCCGTTTCTCCGGGTATCTGATCTTGAACCGGGTCAGGTTGATCTGGGGCCGGTCGATCTCGGTTTCTGCGAAGTCGGTATTGTAGCTCACGCTCAGTGAGAGGTTGGGGGCGATCCGGTAGCGCAGGTCGCCGCCGATGTCCATGAGCAGGTCGGTGTCGCCGAGCTCGCGCTCATCGCGAAACTTCGGGCTCGCGTAGGGGGGTAACTCGCTCCCGAGGCCTTGCTCGATTCCGCGCAATCCTCTCAGGTAGCCGGCCTCCGATACCTGGTAGGTGTTGAAGTCCAGCAGGGGGCGTGACCAGCGGTCCCACTCCTGCTTGCGCCGGATGTGGCGGGAGATGTTGAGTCCCCAGACCTCCGATTCCGGATTGAAGCTGATGCTCTTGAAGGGGAGCTCGACCTCGGCTTTCCAGCCCTCGGAATCGATCCGGGCGGCGACGCTCCACACCCCATCCCAGTCATCGTTGATGTCGGTATTGTTGGTGATGAGAGCGTCTCCCTGGGCCCCGTTCGGGTTGATCATGAACCAATAGCCGTTGCGGCGGTCGAGGAAGGTATCAAGGGCTATGGCGATCGCGTCGTCCTTGGGAATAGGCGAGTCTCGTGCCATCAGCCGGGAGAGGATCTTTTCCGGCTCCCTGTCGAAACACCACAGGCCGATATAGAGCGCTTCGGAGGTATAGACGACGCGAAACTCGGTTCTCTCGGTCGCCGGCGCTCCTTCGTCGGGTTGTTCCTGCCGCAGCGGGCCCGCGACCTGGGCCTGCCTCCAGGCGGCATCGTCCATTCGTCCATCCAGTACGGGAGCCTCCGCTACCCGCAGGGCAGTGATCGAGGGGCGGTGGAAGAGGTCCTCGTTTTTTTTCGCATCCTGGGCACAGAGCGGAAGCGACGAGAGGGCGAGGATGAGTGAGACGCTGAGAGTTCGCTGGTCGGTCTTGGTTGGCATCGGGTCGAATTCGGAGTTTCTGCGGCCGGGCGGGGAAAATCCGGCGGCCATGCGAGGCCGTAAGGTAGCAGAGCGATGGAGTGAAATCCCGTTCTGATTCCGGCGCCCGTGGGCTGGCGGGGGTTTCTCAGGAGCCGGGCTGGGTGCCGAGGAGGTCGTCGAGAGCCTCCGGGTTGAGGTCGCCGAAGAAATTGATTTCCGGTCCGGGGGACATGGGGAGGCTAGTTTTTTATTGAGCAGAGCCGCTCGATGTCGAGCTCTCTGAGCGATTCGAGGCGGTTGAGAAGCTCGTGAACGCGGTCGCTGCTCCTGGGGTAGTTTCTGCCCGAGAGCAGGTCGAGGTGCCAGCAGACCTGGCCGTGCGCGCCCCAGTGGATGGAGGCGGGCAGAAGCCTTTGCTCGGTTTCGTTGAAGGAGCGTACGGTGTCATACTCCCGCAGGAAGCTCTCGAGGAGTCCCGGCTCCAGGCGGTTGTCGATAAAGCAGAAGCCGTTGATGGCCGTGCCGACATCGAAGAGGAAGCTGTCGATGCAGCACTCCTCGAAATCGATGATGGCCTTCAGCCGGTTTGAGCTGAAGATCGTGTTCTGGGGAAACAGGTCGGCATGAACCAGCCCACGGGGCAGCTCATCCTCTCCGAGCAGGTTCCGCAGGAGCGCGGTTTCTTCGAGAAATCTCCCGAGGATCGTTCTGTCTCCATGGACAGCGCCGTCGAAGCGCGAGGCCAGCTCCTGGCTGTCTTCGACGCGCACGAAATTCACCCTGTCGAAACCTTCGGGCGGCTCGATTCCGTGGAGCTCGCCAAGCGCCCGGGCGGCTTCACCCGCGGTCTCGGGGTTGAGCTCGGGCTCCTGTCCCTCGATATACCTGTAGAGGACCACGTTGCCGGAGGGCGTTGGGGATATGGCGGCCCCATCTTCACGCTGGATGGGATAGGCGGCCTTGAAGCCCCTGGACTCGAGGCGCTCGAGCACCGCCAGCTCCAGGCGGATATCGGGCTCGGATTTCTGTCGGCAGAGACGGTAGAGAAAGGTGCCCGAGGAGGTCTCGAGGGCGTAGTTGGTGTTGGCGTAGCCCTCGGGCAGGCTCCGCAGGGATAGAGCCTCTCCCAGTCCGTAGTCTCCCGAGAGGAGGCGGGCCTCCTCGAAAATACGGTCGTCATCGCTGCCGGTTGTCTCGCTGGCTGTCATATCGTCGAGTCCTCGGCCGTCTCTTGTACCATAACAGGCGCAAGGTCTCGACTCAGCCCGTGCCGCGTCTCGCCTCCCGGGGGCGGGCCCGGCCGCTTATTTCCCGGAGATCGGCTCGAGCTTCTGGCCGCGCTCGAAGCCTTCGCCATCGAGGATGCTGGCGACGCTGTAGCGGTCGGCCACCTCGAGGATCAGGAGCGTTCCGATGACATCGCCCGTGGCGCGGCCCAGCAGATCGCCGGTGTCCGGGTCCCGGACCACGTCTCCGCCCCTGCGTACGTGCCAGCGGGTGCCTATTTTCATCCGCCGGTCCTTGCCGCCGCTGAGCATGATCGTTCGATTGTCGATGCTGGCGATGGTGGGCCGCCAGAGCTTGT
>JAKUSY010000081.1:0-2252 GCA_022451445.1 Planctomycetota bacterium | reverse complement strand
GACCTCGCTGATCGAGGCAACTCCCTCGTCGAGCGCCTCCCTGAGCGCCTCGCCCAGGGGGGTCTGGAAGAAGTGGGTGCCGCCGAAGGAGACATCCTTGTAGTTGGTGGCGGCCGCCGCCTCGCCGACGTAGGTCTTGCCGGTGACGACCTGGCTGAAGAGGATCTCTCCGGACTCGACCTCGGTGACCTTCAGGGCTATGCCCACGACGGCATGCATTCCGCCGCCGCCGAGGCGCACGGAGCCGATCCCCAGGTCGAGACCCGATTGGTTCACGTTGGCGAACTCGGTGATGGAGCCCTTCACCAGGTAGCGGGCGTTCTTCAGGCGGTTGACCGGTACCTTTCGCTCATCGCGGGTAATCCCGGCATTCTGCAGCTGCTGTTCTTCCATGACGGCATCGAGGTGTTCGCGCTCGAGGACCCGGAACTGTCCCGTACGGTAGAGCGAGTCGGAGAGCAGCTCCGCCACCGACTCTCCCAGCTTCCAGTTGAGGGGGGCGTTGGAGCGGTTGTCGAAGGTGATGACCGCCAGTGCCGGCTTGTCGTATTTGTAGTCTTTGCGGGAGCTCCAGGACATGGAGGAGCAGCCGGTCAGGGCGGCGAGGAAGAGAAGTGCGGGGGAAAATAGGGATGATCGGATCATGGGGGGTTCCACTTTCAAAGAAAGACTGTGAATTGGAGAAATCTGAACGAGGCGGGAAGTTGAACCTTCCCCGTATCTCCATCTATCGGCTCCCGAGGCCAAAATATTTTGACCTGTCATCCGTTATCGGACTCGCGGGCGCCAGGTGGGCTCGCTAATGACGGGTTGGGGAGGTTTGCTCATTGCTGTCCGGCTGAAATACCCGGAACCCTGAAGCTGTCAATATGACATACAGCGTCAAAGCATCTGCGGAAAAACAAAAATACCTCATGTCATAATGACATAAAACAGCATGGCCGGAAACCGCAGGGAAACTCATAAGCCATTTTATATATTGGGTTTAGTGTTGTTTGGAACGGGCTTTGCATTAGTCCTTTACAGAAAGGAGGTCGAACATGAACCAGAACCAATTGACCATCAAATCACAGGAAGCGCTCCAGAAAGCCCAGGTATTCGCCGAAGACCGCGGCCATCCCGAGCTCACGGTCGAACATCTTCTCAGCGCCCTCATCGAGGACGGGGAGGGACTCGCCTCACGCCTTCTCAACCATATGGAGGTGTCTGTAACCTCTGTGCGCCAGGAGCTCTCGGAAGCCCTCGGCAGACTGCCCGAGACCAGGGGCGATACGCAGCTGAGGCCCGGCGACGAGCTGGGACGGGTACTCGACTCGGCGGCGAAGGAAGCCCGCCGGCTCAAGGATGAGTACATCAGCATCGAACATCTTCTGCTGGGCATTCTGAAGGGCGCCGCCGGCTCCACAGCGGGCCGTCTTCTCGAGGAGGAGGGAGTCAATACCGCCAGGTTCGAGGAGACCCTGCGCCACGTCAGGGGAAGCCAGCGGGTGACCAGTCCGGACCCCGAGTCAACCTACGAAGTTCTCGAGCGCTACGGGCGCGACCTGGTCGACCTGGCGCGAGAGGGAGCTCTCGATCCGGTCATCGGCCGTGACGAGGAGATCCGCCGTATCATCCGGATCCTCTCGCGAAAGACCAAGAACAACCCGGTGCTCATCGGTGAGCCAGGGGTCGGCAAGACGGCGATCGTCGAGGGGCTCGCCCAGCGCATCGTGCGCGGCGATGTTCCTGAGGGGCTCAAGGACCGGACGATCTTCTCGCTCGATCTCGGATCCCTGATCGCCGGAGCGAAGTATCGCGGCGAGTTCGAGGAGAGGCTGAAGGCCGTCCTCAAGGAGATCCAGGACAGCGAGGGGCGCATCCTGCTCTTCATCGACGAGCTGCATACGATTGTCGGCGCCGGCAAGACCGACGGGGCCATGGATGCCGGCAATCTCCTCAAGCCCATGCTCGCCCGCGGCGAGCTGCACTGCATCGGGGCGACGACGCTGGATGAGTACCGCAAGCATCTCGAGAAGGACGCCGCGCTCGAGCGGCGCTTCCAGCCGGTGGTCTGCGAGCCGCCGACGGTCGAGGACACGATCTCGATCCTTCGCGGCCTGCAGGAGCGCTTCGAGGTCCACCACGGGGTCCGCATCCAGGACGCCGCGCTGGTCGCCTCGGCGACACTTTCGAACCGTTACATCAGCGACCGCTTCCTGCCCGACAAGGCGATCGATCTCATGGACGAGGCGGCCGCCAGCGTTCGTACC
>JAKUSY010000080.1 GCA_022451445.1 Planctomycetota bacterium | reverse complement strand
CGCCGAGTCGGAAGATCCCGAAGCGGCGGAAGAAGCCGCGAGCGAGGATTCCGAGCCCGAGGGAGATGATCCCGAGGAGCCCGCCGCCGAGGCTGAGGCCGCTGAACCGGAAGTTCCCGAGGCTGAGGCCGCTGAACCCGAGGCCGCCGAGTCGGAAGATCCCGAAGCGGCGGAAGAAGCCGCGAGCGAGGATTCCGAGCCCGAGGGAGATGATCCCGAGGCGACTGAAGAGGCTGAAGCTGGGGACTCCGATGCCGAGGCTGGCGACGATGATGCAGCGGCCGCTGAAGACGAGGAGGCGGAATGAACCTCTCAGATCATGGCGTGTTGCTGCGTCCCATACTTACAGAGAAGACTACTTTCGGGATCGAGGCGCTCAATGCCTATGTCTTCGAGGTCCATCCCAGTGCCAACAAGATTCAGATTCGCAAGGCGGTTGAAAACCTCTTTGACGTGAAGGTTCGGAAGGTGAATGTCAGAAACCGCAGGGGTAAGCGCAAGAGAGTCGGCCGCACAGTTGGCTATGGAAAAAATACCAAGCACGCGGTGGTCACTCTCGCTGTCGGAGAAACGCTGGATATCTATTGAACGTGGAGCGGGCCTCCTGATCCCAGGAGCGCCTCGAATTGAGAAGATACAATGGGAATCAGACTATATAAGCCAACCAGTCCTGGACGCAGATTCGGAAGCGTATCGGATTTCTCCGAGATAACGCGGACGACTCCTGAGAAGTCCCTGGTCGTAAAGATCAAGAAGACCGGAGGGCGTAACAACCAGGGTCGGATCACCTGCCGCCATCGGGGTGGGGGACACAAGCCGAAGTACCGGCTTATCGATTTCCGGCGGGAGAAGCTTGGTGTGCCGGCCAGGGTCGCCACCATCGAGTATGATCCGAATCGGACCTGTCGAATCGCCCTGCTCCATTACAAAGATGGTGAGAAGCGTTATATCCTCGCTCCGAAGGGTATCTCGGTGGGGCAGGAGGTCGTATCGGGTGATATGGCGGAGCCCCTGGTGGGAAATACCATGACCCTCGCGAAGATTCCCCCCGGACTTCCGATTCACAATATCGAGCTTCGCCCGGGGCAGGGCGGGAAGCTGGTGCGTTCCGCGGGAGTCCAGGCCTCCATCCAGGCCAAGGAAGGGAGCTATGCCAACGTGCTTCTTCCCTCCGGTGAGGTTCGTCGCATCCACATGCAGTGCAAAGCGACGATCGGCCAGGTAGGAAACCTCGATCATCAGAATATCAAGATCGGTAAGGCTGGAAGGAATCGCTGGCGCGGTATTCGCCCGACGGTTCGCGGTTCGGCCATGAACCCCGTTGCCCACCCGATGGGTGGAGGCGAAGGGCGTAGAGCCGGCGGGCGCCACCCCTGTTCGCCCACGGGTGTCCTCTCAAAGGGCGGCAAGACCCGCTCTCCGAGGAAAGAGTCCAATAAGAACATCGTCAGGAAACGTAAGAAGAAATAACCGGCAGAAAGCCAGCTTGGCGGAAGCCAGAAGGTAGACGAATCGAATTATGGGTAGATCGCTGAAGAAGGGTCCTTATGTGGACCCCAAGCTGTACAAGAAGGTGATGGCGGGAGAGGGCGAAGCCTCTCCTATCAAGACCTGGGCTCGCGCCTGCACGATCATTCCGGAATTCGTCTCCAAGACATTTCTCGTCCACAACGGGCGGGATTTCAGAAGCGTTTACGTCACGGAAAATATGGTAGGGCACAAGCTTGGCGAGTTCGCGCCGACCAGGATTTTCCGTAGTCACAGCGGCAGGAAAGCGACCTAAGGAATCATGGCTGTAAAGGCAGAGGCTGAAATCCTATTCAAAGCAAGCCATCGCTACGCGAGGATCTCCGCGCGCAAGGCTCGTCTTGTCATGGACCTGATCCGTGGCCAGAACGCTGAAAATGCCCTGGTGAGGCTGGAGTACTGCGAGCGCAGAGCATCTCCGATGATTCGCAAGGTCCTGGAGTCAGCGATTGCCAACGCCGCGCAGATGAGTGGGGTCGAGTCCGCGAACCTCGTTGTCAACGAGGCCTATGCTGATGAAGGCCCGACGATGAAGCGCTGGCGCCCGCGGTCGATGGGTCGGGCATATCCCCGCCTCAAGCGATCCTGTCATCTCAGCGTCGCGCTCGCTGCCGTCGAAGGCGATGCCGGCGTCGCGAAGATCGGGACAGAAGAAACAATAACCGAGGAAGCCGTAACCGAAGAAGTCGTTGCCGAGGAAGCTGCCGTCGAGGAGATGGCAGTCGATGAGGTGGCGGCTGATGAGGACGGCGCCGAAGAGAACAGTGCTGATGAGGCTGGCGAAGATGAGGCCGTGGTCGAAGATTCGGCCGCCGCTGAAGAGGTAGCCGGCGAAGAAGCGGATGGCGGAGAGGATGATGCCTCCGCGGAGGAAGAGCCGGCTGAAGAGGATGCTGAGGCCGGTGCGGATGAGGAATCGAACGGAGCTGAAGACGATTCCGAAGAAGACGCCGTCGCCGGAGAAGACGACGGCGAAAGTTGATGGAAAGGTTGTAGGACATGGGCCAGAAAGTACACCCAATTGGATTCAGAATCGGCATCACCGAGACCTGGCGCTCGCGGTGGTTCGCCGATAAGCAGAAATTCGGAGATCTCCTCGTCCAGGATTTCAGGATCCGCCAGTTCATCAAGAGAGACTACGAGGCCGCGGGGATCCCGAAGATAGAGATCGAACGCGATGCCGAGCAGGTACACGTAATCCTGCACAGCGCCCGTCCCGGCCTCATCATCGGCAAGAAGGGCGCCAGGGTCGATCAGCTCAAGGAAGATCTCCAGAGTGTCTGTGACAAGGGAGTCGAGGTGAAGCTGGAGATTCGTGAGGTCGTTAACCCCGAGCTGAGTGCACAGTTGACCGCGGAGAACATCGGTCGGCAGATCATGATGCGCTCAGCTTTTCGCCGTGCCATTAAAATGTCCGCCCGCAGCGCTATGGAGAAGGGCGCCCAGGGAGTCAAGATCATGCTCTCGGGCCGGCTCGGCGGTTCTGATATGGCGCGCCGGGAGACTCACCACGAGGGTTCGATTCCTCTGCAGACCCTGCAGGCCAATGTGGACTACGGGTTTCACGAAGCGGTCACGACCTATGGTTCCATCGGCGTGAAGTGCTGGATTTACTTGGGCCCCTATAAGCAGGAGAGTACGAGCAATGGCTCTGATGCCAAAGAGGGTTAAGCACCGCAAGCAGCAGCGGGGGCGGGCCAAGGGACATGCGACTCGCGGCAACTATGTTGTTCACGGAGATTACGGTCTCCAGAGCCTGGATCTCGGCTGGATCAGCGCCCGGCAGATCGAGGCAGGCCGTGTCGCGGCGACGCACTTTCTGCATGGCGAGGGAAGGGTGTTCATCCGGATTTTCCCCGACAAGCCTGTCAGTTCAAAGCCGGCCGAGACCCGGATGGGAAAAGGGAAGGGTGAACCTGATTATTATGCCGCGGTAGTCCGTCCCGGAACGATTCTATTCGAAATTGGCGGAGTCCCCGAAGATTTCGCGAAGCAGGCTCTGAACAGGATTGCCCACAAGCTGCCTGTCGGCGTTCGTATGGTCCAGCGAAGGCAAAAGGTATAGGCCGGCTGGTACAAGAGACAGGATTCAACGGAAATGGATATCAAGGAAATGCGTGAACTACCCCTGGCTCAGCTGCGCTCTGAATCGCAGAAGCTCGAGGCCAAGATCTGGACCATGCGGTTCCAGGCCAAGGGTGATCCACTGGATAATTCATGCAATTTCAGGGAAATGAAAAAAGAGCGCGCACGTCTGCTGACGCTCCTTCGCGAGAAGGAGCTGGGTGGAGACGACACCTCTGCCGAGCCGGCTCAATCAGGGCTGGCCGAAGGTGGTGAGGCTTCCGCGGCGGCGGAAGAGACGGAAGACGCCGAGGCTGATGAGGCCGAAGAGGCGGGTTCCGAGGGTTCGGCTGAAGAGCCGGGAGAATCATAATGGCGGAAACAGAATCGACGACCGAAACCGCTGCCGGTAACGCAGGCGCATCGAAGAAGCGCAAGAGCGTTGTTGGCGAGGTAACCAGCGACAAGATGGACAAGACGATTTCTGTTCGCGTGATGCGGATCGAGAAACACCGTACCTATCACAAATACATACGGCGCAAGACGATATACAAGGCTCACGATGAGAAGGGGGAGGCCGGCGTCGGCGACAAGGTTCGAATCGAAGAGACTCGCCCCCTGTCGAAAACAAAACGTTGGCGGCTGGTCGAGATAGTGAAAAAGTCGACAGAGGCGGTTTGACCCGCAATTCGAAGGACGAAGCGGCAAGATGATTCAAATGCAGACAAAATTGGATGTGGCGGACAATACCGGCGCCAAGACGGTCCAGTGTATTCACGTCCTGGGCGGTACCGGGAGGCGTTTTGCCCATCTCGGCGATACCATCGTCTGCTCGGTGAAGAAGGCTCTGCCTTCCAGTGAGATCAAGTCAGGGACAGTGGTTCGGGCCGTGATTGTCAGGACCAGGAAGATGCTCCGACGGGATGATGGAACCTATGTCCGATTTGACAAGAACGCGGTCGTTCTTCTCGATGATGATGGCAATCCCCGTGGAACGAGAATATTTGGCGCCGTGGCTCGTGAGCTCAGGGCGACGTATATGAGAATTATCTCCCTGGCGCCGGAGGTCGTCTGAATATGTATTTGAAGCGTAACGATCTGGTAGCGGTTATTTCAGGCAGGCATCGGGGTGACCAGGGGCGAGTGCTCCGCATTGATTCAGAGACGGGCCAGGTCTGGGTGCAGGGGCTGAATTTGCGTTACAAGCATATTCGTCGCAGCCAGCAGAATCCCAAGGGGGGACGTGTACAGAAAGAGTGCCCCCTGCATGTTTCAAAGGTCCAGCTGGTCGGTAAAAACAACCAGCCGGCGGGAAGAGTCGGTTTCAGGATCGAGGATGGCCGTAAGGTACGTTATTCAAAGAAAACCAATGAGGTTCTGCCCTGAGCGACCGCTCAGGTGAAGCTCTCAAATGAAAAGCCGGATACAAGAAAAATATAACAGCGAGTTCGTTCCCAAGCTCATGGAGCAGTTCTCCTATAAGAACGTCAATGAGGCCCCCAGGCTGGACAAGATAACTCTCAGCATGGGGATTGGACAGGCGATCGAGAACAATAAGCGGATTGAGGCCGCGACCAAGGATCTCGGGACGATTTCCGGCCAGAAGGCCGTGGTGACCAAGGCGAAAAGTTCGGTCGCCGGTTTCAAACTTCGCGAGGGAGTGCCGATCGGCGCCAAGGTGACGCTGCGCGGGACGAGGATGTACGAGTTCCTTGACCGCCTGATCAATCTTGCCATTCCTCGTATTCGCGATTTCCGGGGCTTTCCCACTCGTTCCTTCGATGGCTCGGGGAATTACTCCCTCGGCCTTGCGGAGCAGATGGTCTTTCCGGAAATCAATATTGACGAGGTCGAGTTCATCCAGGGATTGAACATCACCATCACGGTCGATCGTTCAACTGATGAAGAATCCCAGGTCCTTCTCGGGCTCTTTGGTTTTCCCTTCAGGAAGTAATTCTATGGCAAAAACATCCTGGCGCGTAAAGCAGCGTAGAACCCCCAAGTATTCCACCCGGCAGTACAATCGCTGTCAGCTGTGTGGGAGAAGAAGAGGGTATTATCGAAAATTCAAGATATGCCGGATTTGTTTCAGGACACTGGCCAATAAGGGTGAGATCCCCGGCGTACGTAAGTCCAGCTGGTAAGCGCTGGGAATACAGACTCCTCCAATTTCAGGAATTCAGGTTTTAAAAAGGTAATCAACACGATGAGTATGACTGACCCGATTGCGGATCTTCTGACTCGTATTCGCAATGCGAATACGATCGGCTCCCGCAAGGTCAAGGCCCCCTATTCAGCACTCAAGAAGAGCATCCTGAAGATCTTGAAGGAGCAGGGCTACATCGTGGACTACGACCCCCAGATGGATGGAAGCCGGGGGATTTTGAATATCCAGCTGAAGTTCGGACCGGATGGCGAAAAGGTGATCCAGCATATTCAGCGGGTCTCCAGCCCCGGCCGCCGTGTCTTCATGTCTTCAAAGGATATTCCTGATGTACTCAATGGGCTCGGTATCGCCGTGGTATCCACCTCCAGGGGGGTCATGTCAGGGCAGGAAGCCAAGAAGCTCGGTATCGGCGGAGAGGTATTGTGTGAGGTGTGGTGATTCGGGGAAACCCGCTTCGCCGCTGTTCTAACGGTGTAAGGTAAGGTCGGACAGAATGGCTCCGCGGGGGGCAGTCCGGAAGATGTGAGTCAAAGGATTCAGGAACGTGTCTAGGAGCGGGAAAAAACCCATAGCGATTGTCTCAGGAGTCAAGGTGAGCTCCAGCAGCATCGATGGCGGCACGCGTGTCGCCATCGAGGGTCCCAAGGGTAAGCTCGATTTCGACTTCCGGGAGGAAGTCTCGATCGCTGTCGAGGACGACCAGGTGGTCGTGACTCGCTCAGATGATGAAGCCTTCTCCCGTTCCTATCATGGAACGGTAAGGTCTCTCCTGGCGAACATGGTCCAGGGAGTTACCGAGGGTTTCGCACGGCGCCTTGAGATTGTAGGTGTCGGTTACAACGCGGAGGTGAAGGGCAAGAAGCTTGTTCTTCAGATCGGCTTCTGTCATCCCGTGGAGATGGCAATTCCCCAGGGACTCGAGGTGGAGGCTCCCTCCCCGACGAATATCACGATCAGTGGGATCGACAAGCAGCTAGTGGGTGAGTTTGCCGCGGTGGTGCGGAGGATTCGGCCTCCGGAACCCTATAAGGGCAAGGGCATCCGGTATGAAAATGAGCATATTATTCGCAAGGCGGGTAAGGCGTTCACCTCTGGTGAGTAGGCCTGATTTTGAAGCATGAACTCTACAAAAGATTATAAATCGAAACTGGTGCGGCGCCTTCGGCGGCGCCGTTGCATCCGCAGGAAGATCTACGGTACATCCAAGAAACCACGGCTGACGGTATGCCGCAGCCACAAGAATATATATTGCCAGTTGATCGATGACAGCCTGGGTAAGACCCTGGCTTCCTCCTCTACGTGCAGCAAGGCTCTCGGGGGAAAGGTTGATGGCTCCAGTGGTAATCGTTCGGCGGCCACCCTTGTAGGGACGGATATCGCCGAGAAGGCGCAACAGCTGGGAGTTGCCGAAGTTCAGTTTGATCGCAACGGATACAAATTTCATGGCCGGGTCAAGGCACTGGCGGAAGCCGCCAGGGAAGCCGGCCTGAAGTTCTGAAGGAGTTTATCTTGGCTGAGGAAAACAAATCACCCGCTGAAGAACCTGTCGAGCCTGAAAGCGCCGGTTCCGAGGAAACAGCACCCGCTCCGCAGGAGGAAGCCAAGGCTGCCGAAGCGCCTGCTCCGCAGGAGGAAGCCAAGGCTGCCGAAGCGCCCGCTCCGCAGGAGGAAGCCAAGGCTGCCGAAGCGCCCGCCGAGAGTGGCGATGCCGTCAAAGAAGCTTCAGCTCCGCCTGCCCGTGAGAGCAGGGGCAGGCCAGGTGGTCGTTTCGGAGGTGGGCCCGGCGGTCGCGGTGGACCTGGAGGTCGCGGTGGGCGGCGTCGCGGTCGCGATGGTGAGGAAGATAGTCGCTACGCAGAGGTCGTTGTGAAGATCAACCGCTGCTCAAAGGTGATCAAGGGCGGCCGCCGCTTCAGCTTCAGTGCCCTCGTCGTTCTCGGGGACAAGGAAGGAAACGTAGGCATCGGCTTCGGTAAGGCGAACGAGGTTCCCCTCTCCGTTGAAAAAGCCATGAAAATTGCTCGTAACGCTTTCACCAAGGTCTCCATCCATGGCAATACCATTCCCCACAAGATCGTCGGGAGCTATCGTTCATCCCGGGTCGTAATGATTCCGGCCACGGAAGGTACGGGCATTATCGCCGGGGCTCCCGTCAGGGCGGTGGTGGAGTGCGCTGGGGTCAAGGACCTGCTTACCAAGGTGCATGGCAGCACAAATCCCCTCAACGTCGTCAAGGCCACCCTGAATGGATTGAAGCAGCTTCGTACGCGTGAAGAGGTCAGCATGCTCAGAGGAGTGGAGATACCGGAATGAAACTGACTGAGATCCTGACCAAGGCAGGTAAAAAAACTGCACGGAAACGCGTCGGGCGCGGCCCGGGAAGCGGAAAGGGCAAGACCAGTGGGCGTGGCCATAAGGGCGCCGGGCAGCGTTCGGGTTTCAAGAAGAACCGCCCTGCCTTCGAGGGAGGCCAGATGCCCCTGGTTCGAAGGATGCCCAAGCGCGGGTTCACGAACGCTCCGTTCCGCAAGCGTTTTGACGTTGTGAATGTGAAGCTGCTCGAGAAATGGTTCGAGGCGGGTGATTCGGTCACTCTCGATGTTCTGAAATCCAGGGGGCTGATAAAGCCCCGTCACGGTCGGCTGAAGATTCTCGGGGCGGGGGAATTGAGCAAGAGCCTGGCAGTTGTTGCCGATGCCATCAGTGATACCGCGCGACGGAAAATTGAAGAGGCCGGCGGCAGCGTTGAAAGTACAGGCGCCACGGACAAAAAATGAGCCTTAATAGGATCCTGCTATCCCTGGCATTGGGCGCCATCGCAGCCCTCATCGTCGGGCTTAACTCCCTCGATGTGGAGGGAACGATCTCAGTCCTCTGGGTCAATATCCCGGCGACAGTCGTCTACCCCCTTCTTGGTTTCATTGCCTCCGCGGTGGTCAGCGTGTTCGCCATGGCCATGATTGGCGATGTGCTGGTGGACATCTACAAGATCCCGGAGCTCAGAAAACGCATATTATGGACTCTTGGCCTGCTGGCCATTTTTCGTTTCGGCTTCTGGGTCTATTTGCCCGGTATCGATATCCCGGGCTATAAGGAGATGGTCAACACGGGGACGGGGCCGCTTGACTGGCTGACGATGACCAGTCGCCTGACGGGGGGGTCCTTCACGCCGGTGCTGTTTTCACTGGGGATCATGCCCTACATCTCGGCGTCGATTATTTTCTCCCTGCTGGTGAAGGTCTTTCCCGCGCTCGAAGCCCTCTCCAAGGAAGGAGAGGCCGGCCGCAGGCAGATCAGCCGCTACACGCGCTATGCGACCGTCGTCTTGTGCCTGGTCCAGGCTCTGTTCCTGGTATGGAATTGGAAGAGCCCGACTTCCTCCGGGGCGACGATCACCTTGAACCCCGGGTTCTGGATTTGCGCTCTCCAGCTCATTTGTCTCACCGCCGGCAGCCTCTTTGTCATGTGGCTTGGTGAAAAGATCACAGAGTACGGGATTGGCAACGGTACCTATCTGTTGATCATGGCCGGAATTATCTCCGATGTGCCCCAGGCTATCGGCTTCATGATGGGGAAGGTATTGGGTGCAACACCGGATGAACGTCCCTTCGAGGTGACCTATTGCCTGCTGATCCTGGGGCTGTTCATAGCCATCGTGGCCGCCGTTGTCTTTATCACCAAGGGGCAGAGGCGGATTCCGATCCAGCAGCAGCGGGCGGTAAAGGGCCGCCGAGTTTATGGCGGACAGCGCCAATATATGCCGGTGAAGGTCAATGCGGCCGGCGTCCTGCCGGTTATCTTCGCGTCGTCCCTGCTGATGATTCCCACTCTCTTCCTCCAGTCGATAGCTTACGCCGGAAACAGCTGGTTCTACGGTCTGCTGCAGATCCTCGATAGCGCGTTTTCAAGCAATGGTTTCCTGTATATCTTCTGTTTCATCGGCATGATCGTTTTCTTCACCTACTTCTGGACCAGTCTCTACTACAACCCTGTTGAGATCGCCGGGAATATGAAAGAGTACGGGAGTTTCATACCCGGCATCAGGCCCGGCAGGCGTACAGCCGAATATCTCGAGAAGATTTTCAAGAGACTCACGCTTGCAGGAGCGGTATTCCTGTGCCTCATAGCGCTGGTT
>JAKUSY010000008.1 GCA_022451445.1 Planctomycetota bacterium | reverse complement strand
TTTACGAAACTCGGCCGAGAAATTCAAAGACCTGGAGAAAAGAACCCGGGTGGAGCCCTGCGTCCGGGGCGCACTGGTCCTCTTTTTTTCTGTGCTCCCTGCCTCGAACGGTCAAGCCGGAGTACAGTAGACCTCTCCGGGTCGAAGCCGTTACCGGGTCATGAAGAGCCCGTCTCAGCCCTGGAGGTCCATTTCTCTTTCAGCCTGAAGCTGATTGCCCGTGTAGAATGAGCCGGGACGGAAACAGGTTCCCGGTCAACCAGATGAAAAAAAAGCTCTTCCAATATACGGGCATCTTCCTGGCGGTAATTCTGCCGGCGGCCTGTGGACGGCAGGACGACGTTCCCGTCGCACAGGATGATCGAGCCATCGACCAGGCCCGGGCGCTGATGAGCGAGGGCGATATTCGTCCGGCGGTCGAGCTGTTCAGCAGGGTGATCTCGCGGGGCGAGCGCCTGGCGGAGGCCCGCCTCGAGAGGGGAAAGGCCTACCTGGCCCTGGGGCGGCCGGAATCCGCGGCCGAAGATTTTTCCAGGGTCATCGGGATGGACCCGAAGAACGCCGATGCCCACTACCAGCTGGGTGTCGCAAGGGCCCGGAATAAAGATTTCTCCGGCGCGGCGGAAGCCTACAGCACCGTGATCGGGGTCCAGCCTGATTATGTCAAGGCCTACGTAAACCGCGCGGGCATCTACGCGCAGCTGGGAAAAATGAGAGAGGCGATCGCCGATTGTGACGCGGCCATAGCGCTCGATCCCTACGACGCTTCCTTTCTCGTCAACCGCGGAATTTTCTACAACCAGTCAGGCGATCCCGAGAGGTCGCGCAGGGATTGGGATGAGGCCCTGAGACTGAATCCGAAGTTGCCGGGCGCCTATTTCGCCCGGGCCGTTCTCTACCATGCCGCAAAAAGCGAGTACAGGGAGGCGCTTGCGGACCTTGACCGCGGGCTCGATCTGCAGCCTGGATATTCTTACGCCCTGCAGGAGCGTGCGAAGGTAAAACACGAGCTTGAGGATTATGAAGGCGCCATCGAAGATTTTTCAGTCCTGATCAGTCGTTTCCCGGGTATAGCCCCGGCCTGGCTGGCGCGTGCCAAGGCCTGGGAGGCGTTTGGCGCGCCGGAGAAGGCCCTGGCGGATCGACGGAAAGCTCTCGAGCTCGATCCGGCTCTCGCCGATGAGCCCTGATCAGTTCCCCCGGCTGCCCTCTCCCCGGCGCAGCACCAGCAGCCGGTCGACGCCGCCGGCATCGAAGCTCTCGCTGGTGCCGTCGCTCCAGCGATTGGGGAGGGAATCGATGGTATCCGATCTTCCCAGCCCGAAGTGAGTGGTCGCCTCGCTGGCGCAGGCGAAGCTGGAGGATGAGAGCACGGGCCGCCGCAGGACGCGCTTCCCGGCGGTGATCGTTACCAGGGCGCCGAGGTCATCGCGGGCTCCGGTGAGGGCGCGAACGCGCAGCCAGTGGTTGCCGCTGCGCTGGGCCTCGTTGCGAAATACCCTCAGGACGTTGCCGATGTTGGACTGGACGAGGTCGGTGTCGCCATCAGAGTCGATATCGGCGAAAGCCAGTCCACGGCTGGCCTCAGCCCGGGAGGAAAAGGTTCCTGCCCGTTTTTTTCCCAGGATGTATTTTCCTTTGCCCTGGTTCAGATAGAGCTGGTTCGCCTCGGCGTAGCTGTTCCAGAATGGACCGCAGTCGGCGGCGGGAGCTACCGGTCCGCGCGCGACGCGTCCATGGACGATGGCGAGGTCGAGATCTCCATCGTTTTCAAGATCGAGAAAACCGCAGCCCCAGCCGGTCATGGCGAGGGTCCCGGCTCCAATGCCCGAAGAGGCGGACCGGTCGCGGTAGGTCACTCCGTCGTTGGTCTCAACCGAGGCGTAGAGAGTGTGGGTCTGGTCGACAAGGTGGGTGATGAAGAGATCGAGGCTTCCGTTCCCGTCTGTATCGCCGAGCGCGACACCCATCCCGGCCTCCGCTTTGCCGGCCCCGTTGAGCGCCAGGCCGCGCGCGAGGGCCTCATCGGCGAAGCTCCCATCTCGTTGATTGACCCAGAGCTGGTTGGGCTTCAGGTCGTTGGCGACGTAGATGTCAATCCAGCCATCCCCGGTCAGATCGAAGCAGATCACCCCGAAGCCGGGCAGCGCCCGGGAGATTCCCGCCTCCCGGGTCACCTCGGTGAAGCGGCCGTTTCCCTCGTTGCGGTAAAGCGAGTCCCGCACACCCTGGAACTTGTCGGGCCCGCAATAATCCCGCTTGTCCCGCAGGCTGATATGGCAGATCCGCGTGGGGTCGTCGAGCAGGTAATGACAGACGAAGAGGTCGAGATCCCCATCTCGATCGTAGTCGAGAAAGGAGGCCGAGGAACTCCAGTCTTCGCTGGTGGGGATGGTCCCTTTCGCTGCCCGGGTGAAGGCGCCGCCATCGTTGATGTAGAGCCCGTCTTTACCGATATTGGTTACGTAGACGTCGAGATCTCCATCGTTGTCGATGTCGCCCGTGGCGACCCCGCTGCCGTAGCCCGGATCGTCGAGACCGGCCGCCCCGGGAACTTCCCGGTAAGAACCGGTCTTGTCCATCCGGTAGAGCCTGTTGGGCGCCGCCTGCGAGGGGTTTGCCGGTTGGGGATATCGGACCTGGTAGATCTCAGGAGAACTGTCTCCGTCAGAATCAAAGAGCCCGATCCCGCCGACAGATATTTCCGGGATCTGGTAAAGTCCACCGGGCCAGGGTTGTTGTTCTGCGCCCAGCCCAACCTCGCTGGTAACCTCTCTCAGCAGGGCGGAGGAAGGTGTGCCGGCGTCGTTGCCGCTGCAGCCGACGCCGAGAAGAAAGGGCAGCAGGGTGTGAGCCAGCGCACGGAAAAGGGCGGGTCGCGCTGTTTGCCGAGGATGGTTCTTTTTTCCTGATGTTCCGGGCACCGGCAGTTCCTTGTTGTTTGCCGATTCCATGCCGAATAGAATCGAAGAACATTCTCCGAGTATGGACTCCTGGCGAACGTCGTTACAGCCGGGCTAATGGGTCGAAGAATTTCATAGTCTCGACATCGAGTTCGATTCTATCACAGCTAAAGCTTCTTTAGATCCGGCAGGAGGCCTTTCCCCGGGGCGTTTTTCATGTTGCCTTCGGGTCGCTGGTGAATGGGGTCGTCTGATTAATTTCCTGTTACCTGAAACGAGGCTTTCATGAGGATGCTGACCAAATTGATTTCTGCCGGGTCGTTGTTTGTTTTCCTTCTATTGACTCTTCCGGTTTTTGCACAGGATGGGGACATCATTGCCGCCGGAGAACTCTTCGTCGATCTCGATGCGGATGATCCCACCGCCGGGGAAGAGGTCTGGGAGAATGCCGGAACCACCGGCGACTTCTTTCTCAACGGCGAGGTGGTGCTGACCGTTCTCGGCCCCGAGGAGTCATCTGCCGTCCTGCTGAATCCCGATGGTCTGCAGGGGATCTACCAGGCCCAGGAAAACGCGCCCGCGGGGCTCGTCGGTCTCAATCCGACCAGGTCCATCGAGGTCTGGGCCTACAATGAGTTCGTCTCTTCCGAGGAGACCATGGTCGCCTGGGGACGCCGCGGCGGCCCCGATGGATCCGAGATGAGCTTCAATTTCGGCAACCACGGCAATTATGGAGCCGTTACCCACTGGGGCGGCTGCTGTCCGGACCTGGGCTGGATCGACAATACCTTTACCCCGGGTTCGCCCTCTGAGGCGAGCTGGCACCATCTCGTCTACACCTTTGACGGAGATGACACCGCCACGACCCGGCTCTACGTCGATGGCGAGGCCTGGAATTCCGAGCGGCACGGCGAGAACGCTATAAATACCCAACCCGCCCATCCTATCCAACTGGGCGCGCAGATCGTCGATGCTGGCGGCACCATCGACTGGGGGGGGCGTGTCGGGACCCTGGCGCTCGGCCAGGTGAGGATTCACGACGAGGTGCTGACCCATGAGGAGATCCTCAATAACTTCAACGCCGAGCGTGAGCGCTACGGCGTGGAGGGCATCGTCGAGACGGCCCCGGTCTTCACCAACGTACCGGAGAAGGACAACTATTTCAGCGGCGCGAAAATCTACGGGTTCAACCTGGTGGTCGAGGCGCTGCCGCCGGCCGAGCTCGAGGTGATCTCTCCCGAGGGAGGGACGATCGACGCCGAGGGGCGGTTTGAATACGTCATACCGGATCCGGAGCCCGATTTCTTCGATGTCGAGATCGTGGCCGTCAACGACGTAGGAGAGGCCACTGCCGCCTGGACGGTTGTGCTGGAGGTTATCGAGGTAGGTGACATCGAGGTTGCGGGTGAACTGCTCGTGAGCCTCGATGCCAGGGACCCGACCGCCGGCGAGGAGTTCTGGGAAAACCAGGGCACCCTGGATGATTTCCAGATCATCGGCAGCCCCATGGTCGAGTCGCGTGACTTCGGCGTCGGCGTCAGTTTCAACGAAAACGGCCGCAGCGGCGACAGCTACCAGAGCCTCGATGACGCGCCCCAGGCGATCCTCGGGCCGGGACCGACCCGGAGCATCGAGATGTGGGTCTGGAACGGCGCCGATATGGTGGGCGAGGAGACCCTCCTGTCCTGGGGCAAGCGGGGCGGTCCCGATGGCTCCAACATGGCCTTCAACTACGGCACCCACAACCTCTTCGGCGCCGTCGGGCATTGGGGAGGCAACGGGCCGGACATCGGCTGGAACAACGGCGGCGGCGCTCCGGCGGCCGAGGAGTGGCACCACCTGGTCTATACCTTCGACGGTGACGACACGGGGACCACCCGGGTCTACAGCGATGGCTGCCTGGAAGCCATGACCTGCGATATGACCAACGAGGAGGTGCTCGGACCGGGTGCCCTGAATACGCACCCCGGCAAGATCCATATCGCCCAGCAGGTCGAAGGCAATGGAAGTACCCTTACCCTCGGGCTGCAGGGAACCATCCTGGTCGCGAAGATCAGGATCCACGATGGTGTCCTGGCCCCCGAGCAGATTCGCAACAACTACCTGAGCGAGCTGGGAGATTTCGCGCCTTCGCCCTGTCCCGAGGAGGGTGAGCCCGGCTATGCCGACACCCACCTGTTGGAGACGACCATCGAGGCGACAGGATCGCGTTTCGGGCCGAGCCATCGGTTGATTGCCGCCGCTGAGGATGAGTCCGGCGATCCGATCCTCTACAGCTTCCTGATCGAACCCCAGATGGACAATGTCGCGGCGCTGTCCTACGGTCCGCAGGCCTCGGGACGGGTCTCCATCCGCCTGAGCGCGAACGGCTCCTACCACGTGACCATCAGCGTCCAGGACCGTGAGGACTGCGATGACTTCGCCGAGGACGCGACCTCCCGTATGGTGATTATCATGGGTGACGACATTCCCCCCGAGGACTGCGGCAACGGCTGGGATGATGACGCCGATGGAGATACCGACTGCGATGACAGCGATTGCGAGGGCGTTGCCGGCTGCGCCGGCCCTCCCCCCGAGATCTGCGACAATGGCGCGGATGATGATGGAGACGGCGCGACGGACTGCGTCGACACCGACTGCCCGGCCTGCAACGAGATCTGCGACAACGGCGTCGATGATGACCGTGACGGCCTGGTCGATTGCGACGACAGCGACTGCGACCGCCACAACAATTGCCTGCCGGCCGGTGTGCGCTTCGTGCGCGGTGACGTCAATTCCGATGGCGCGATCAACCTGACCGATGGCGTCATTCCGCTGCTCTATCTCTTCACCGGGGGTGATGCCCCGGCCTGTGTCGATGCGGCCGATACCAACGATACCGGCGCCATCGAGATCACCGACGCGATCATCATCTTCAGCTGGCTCTTCAGCGGCGGAGCCGCTCCGGTTTCTCCGAGTCCAACGGGTGCCGCCTACCAGCCGGGGGACTGCGGCGAGGATGAAACCGATGACGACGCCGACTGCCTGTCGGTCTCGCCTGTCTGCGACTAGGCCTCGGGACGAAAGCCGCGTAGCGGTAAAAGGGCCCGCCTGGAGGATCACCTCCGGCGGGCTCTTTTTTTACGGTTGCTCGAGGGCGCGCTCGAGATTCGCGCGCGCCGGTGCGAAGCCCGGGTTGATCCGGAGCGCTTCGCGAAAGCGCGCCGCGGCCTCGGCTTTTCGGCCCTCTTCGAGATGGAGCCGGCCGAGGTTGTTGATCGCCTCGACAAGGCGCGGCTGCAGGGCAATCGCCTCGAGATAGTGCTTCGCGGCCTCCTTCTTTTTGCCGCCGCGCTTGAGGGCGATCCCCAGGTTCATCTGCGCCTGCGCGTAGCGCGGGTCGATCCTGACCGCCTCGCGCAGGCGGGTCTCGGCATCCTGGTTCCTGCCGGCCTCCAGCAGGAGCTGGCCGAGGTTGTTGTGGGCCTCGGCGAAGTCCGGGTTGACGGCCAGCTCTCTCTCGAAACGCCGGGCGGCCAGGGCCGGCTGTCCCTGCCGGGCACGGATGATTCCAAGGGAGTTGTTCACCCGGGCAAAATCCGGCCTGAGCTCCAGGGCTTCGAGATACAGGGCGGCGGCCTTGTCGAGCTCACCCCGGCGGTCGAAGACCGCTCCGAGGTTGAAGCGGGGTTCGGCAAAATCTTCGCGCAGGGAGATCGCCCGTCGGAAGGATTGGGTCGCCTCGGTGAGCCGTCCGGCCCGCAGGTGGAGCAGCCCCAGGTTGTTTTCAGCCTCGGTGAACTCGGGCTTTTCGGCGATGATCACCTGGTATTGTTTCAGGGCTGCCTCGCCGAGCCCGATGCTGTCGAGGTTCAGGGCGTATTGGAAGCGCAGGGAGGTCTCGGCGGCGAGGGCCGCGGAGGTGATCGCCGGGTGGTCGATGGAACTGCCGGGAAGGAGCGCCGCGGCGCGGTAGCGCGCCGGACGTTCCAGGCGGCCATGCCCGGCATCATCGATCAGCTCGTCCACCGAGAGAGGGCCCTTGTAGATAACCGTGAGTCGGCCGGAGGAGTCGATGAGGAAGCTGCTTGGCAGGGGCAGGGGTTTGTTCAGGGGTACCATGCTGTCGTGCAGGTTCTGCAGGAAGCTGACGAGGTTCGTCGTGGCCCGGCCTGTTCTGAGCGGCGGCTCCAGGCCGTCGATGAACTTGCTGACCTTGCCGGGCAACTCCAGGGGCCCCTCTTTTTCGAGATCGTCGGTGCTGAGGGCGAGGACTTCGATTCCCGCCTTCTCGAGCTCGTCGCTTCTGTCCCGGAATTCCCTGAGCTCTTCCAGGCAGGGGAGGCACCAGCTTGCCCACAGGTTCACCAGGAGGGTGCGCCCCCGTCCGGGCAGCAGGGGGCTGCGGCGGCCCTCGAGGTCCCGGCAGGGGAGATCGGGAATCTCCAGCAGGGTGACGAGCCGGATACGGGCCCTCTCCGTCTCTTCGAGGGTACTGGCAGGGGTTGCCCGGAGCTTCGCGGGGGTCTGGATGGGAATGGGCGCGGCACGGCCGGCTCCCTGCCTCAGCTCGTAGCGCCCGCCGGCTTCGACCCCGCTGAAGAGCTCCGTTTCGCCGCCGGGCCAGCGCACCTTGACCTGCGAGATCCCGGCATCGATGCCGGGTGCGAAGGCCAGCCAGCGGCTTGACTGGGTGAGGAAGCCGTCGCCGGCGGTGACCGTCCTCGAGAGCGGCCGGCTGCCGGCCGCGGCGGGCCTCACCTCCACCCGGGCGCCGACCGCGTCAAGACTGGTATTCTTTCCGTTGCCGCGGAGCCTGAGGTTCAGGAAGCTCCCGGGCGGGGCCGCATCGTTGCGCAGAAACCTCAGGCGCGGCGCGTTGCGGTTGGAGATCCAGAGGTCCGGATCGCCGTCGCCGTCCCAGTCGCCAATTGCCAGCGCGCGGCTGTCATCGGGAAAATCGAGCCCCGAGACGGCCGAGATGTCGGCGAAGCCGCCTCCGGGCGTGCTGAGGAAGCAGCAGTTTCTCTCGCGGCCGCTCCACGAACGCCCCTCGCGCATCATCCGCGAGAGCTGGAGGTAGGCGAGGTTCGGTCCGCCCGACACCTCGCCGGCGGTGTTCTTCGTTCGCGACACGACCTGCCGCCAGAAAAAACTTCACAGGTCGCCGGTGTCCTCGGTGGTGATATAGCCGTTGGCCACGACGAGGTCGTCCCAGCCGTCCCCGTTGATGTCGACGAAGCCCGAGCCCCAGGCCCAGCGTCCCATGTTGACGTTCGCGATGAGGCTGGCATCTTCGAAACCGTCATCGCCGCCTCGAAGCAGGGTATTGCCCCTGGCGAAGCGTTGCAGCCTCCGGCGTACGAGTCCCGATGCCCGCGGCTTGAAGAGCTCCTGGCTGGTCACGCGGGCGCCGGCGGCGGAGAACATATTGCTGATGTAGATGTCCATGAGGCCGTCCCGGTCGTAATCGCTCCAGCTGACGGACATTCCCGAGGCGCTGTCCTCGGCCCCTTCGCCGGCGGCGA
The DNA here is from genome assembly GCA_022451445.1 of Planctomycetota bacterium. Lineage (GTDB taxonomy): Bacteria > Planctomycetota > UBA8108 > UBA8108 > UBA8108 > UBA8108. Next base: position 12,906 of record JAKUSY010000008.1, on the reverse strand, counting down.
CGTCCACGAAGCGCAACCCGCCCTTGCCATCGCTCTCGTTGCGGTAGAGATTGTTGCGCCCGAAGTCGTTGGCGACGTAGAGGTCGGGATCTCCATCATTGTCGTAGTCTTCCCAGGCTGCGGCGAAGCTGAAGCGGCGGTTGTTGACGTCGAGGCCCGATTGCGCGGTGATGTCCGTGAAGGTCCATTTTCCGCTGGCGGAGATGTCGTTTCGAAAGAGGATGTTCGCGGCCGCGTTGTTGGCATCGTGGTAGACGAACCCCTCGGTCGCTCCGATCGAGACGACACCCGCGTCCTGGGAGAGGTCGTCGGCCTTGTGCGAGCAGACATAGAGGTCGAGGTCTCCGTCAAGATCCGGATCCGCGGCAGAGAGCGACATCGTGTCGTTGCCGGTGGGGAGGCAGGAGCGGAGCTCGAACCTGCCGGTTCCGTCACCGGCGGCGAGGACCACTGCCCCGAGGACGGTGACTGCGAGATCCTGCCTGCCGTCGTTGTCGAGGTCCACCAGGAGCGCCGCCCTGGAGCTCTCGAGCCAGTTCGCTCCAGAGGCGGCCGAGCTGTCCGTGGCGGTTCCGTCGGGGTTGCGCAGAAAGAGGAGGTTGGGCAGGCCTCCTTCCTGGCAGACGTAGAGATCATCGAGCCCGTCCCCGTTGACGTCCCCGAGGGCCAGGCCGGGGGTTCCCAGCAGGGCGAAGAATCGATTGTCCTGGCTGCGGTTGAGCCAGTGGTTGAGTCCCAGCTGAAGCTGTCGCCTGAAGGAGGGGTTGGCTCCGAGAACGGCCCCTGTCCGGTCTGAAAAGAGCGGGCCCTGTCTCCTGGAGCGGGTCTGTTCGAGGGCGCTCACCTCGAGGGATGTGAGCAGGGCGGCGGCCGGGCCATCTTTTTTCCAGCGGGCGGTCCAGGTGCTGTGTGCCTCCAGCAGGCCCGCCTCGCTCCTGGAGAGAATCGCGAGGTATTGCGTCGTCTCGACGAGGCCATCCCTCTCCTCGATACCATAGACCTTGAAGGAGGCCCGGACGTTCCGGCTTCCGCTCCAGGGCCCGGTGAAATCTTCGAGCGCCTTCTCGAGACCGGCGATTCCCCTGTGAACGGGAGGGACCTCGGGTCTGCCGGCGCCCGTATTTTTTCTCCGTACCACCAGGGAGGGAGCTTCATAGGCTGTCGCGAGGTTGCCCGGCCGCAGGTCGCCGCAGGCGAAAGAGCTCGCCGCGATGGAGGAGAGACTGCCTGTTCCGCCTTCGCCGGCGATGACGGCTCGAAGCCGGTCAAGCTGCTGAGAGATCTCCGAGGCGAGCGCCTCGGTTTTCCAGCCGTCACCGCGGGGATTGTCGATCCGCTTCCAGTCATGCTCCGGGGGAGCCTGGATCGAGCCGGCGCTCCGGCCTTCAAAGGCTTCCCGGGTTTGTTCCCGCAGCAAGAGCCAGCCGACAATCAGCAGGATGACGATGACCGCTCCGCGAGCGATAAGCCTGCCTGTGATGAGGGTGTTCTGGGTCATATTCGATGTGTCGAAGACAGCCGGGGACCGCCATCAGCATAACCGAATAGATCCTTCGCTGCACAGGCGCAGGCTGCTCTCAGCCGATCCGTTCGATGGTCTCGATCCGGTCGAGGCGGAAGGTGCGCTGTTCGTCGCGCAGGTGGCAGTAGGCTACCAGGAGGCTCCCATGGCACATCAGCGGCTCGATGACACGCTCGGTGCCGGAGCCGTGTTTGTCGCAGTACTCGATCTTCAGGCTGAGCCCTCCCTCGAGCGCGGCGGCGATGGGATGGGTGCCGGGCAGGTCATGATGGTTCGCTTCAGGCAGCTCTACATCTCCCCCCTGGGCCTTGAGCCAGTCCGCGACCGTGGTCTTGCCGTCATCCTCGAGGTCTCTCGCGAACCTCTTGAATACCTCGAAGGTGGCCTTCACGTCCTCTAGGGCGCGGTGGGCTTTTTGATTCTCGATGCCGAACTCCCCGCAAATGGTCCCGAGCCGGTTGTCGGGAAAGTCGTACTTGGCGCGGGCCAGCTTCACGGTATCGCAGACCGGTCCCTGTGAGAATTTTTCCCGGGCCAGGTGGTATTCAACATGGAGGAAGGAGAGATCAAAGGGGGCGTTGTGCGCGACCAGCACGCGGTCTTCGAACAGGGAGCTGATCCGCGGCAGGAGCTCGCTCAAGAAGGGGGAGTCCTCGACGTCTTCATCGTAGATACCGTGGATCTCGCTCGTATCTTCGGGAATCATCCGCCGTGGATTGACGAAGGTCTCGTAGTTCTCCTGCACCTCGTCGCCAATGCTGGTGAGAATTCCGACCTCGACGATCCTGTGGCCGTAGTACGGGTTGATGCCGGTGGTCTCGAAATCGAAGACCGCCAGCGGCGCCTCGCTCAGCTTCGTGCTCAACAGTCGGTTATTCATCAGTCGTTCTCCAGGCTCGGTACCCCGAGCCTGGAATCAGGCTCCGAGGATACGAGCGCCCCAGCGACCTTGGACTTTTTCGGCGGGTTTGTCAATCCCGCAATACCGAGCGTCTGTGCCGGGTAGGCCGGGTGAAATTCGCCGGCTTTTTTTCGGTGACAGCCTCGCCATGTGATAAAAGTGATGTGCGGGGCGGCACTCTCGGGGCGCGCCGGGCGCTCCCGATTGAGGTACTCTTCCCCATGGTGTAAAATGAGGCGGGAGCCGGGGTGAGGGCTTGTCTCCCCGGCTCGAAACCTGTCGGCATTGGATCCCGCAAGAAATATGTTGAAGCTTCAGATTACCGACCCCGATGGCTATCCCATGGTTCTCGATTTCGAGGACTTCCCCTTACGGATAGGCCGAGAGCTGGATTCTGAAATCGTCACGGTCGATTCGATGACCTCTCGCCTGCATGCATCCATCGAAAGCGAAGATGGGCAGCTCTACCTTCGTGACGAGGGGTCGGCTAACGGTTGCTTCCTGAATTCGACCCGCGTCGAACGCGGCGAGCTCAGCCCCGGCGACAGGATAAAAATCGGTAAAACCCGGCTGGAAATCCTGGAGATTGACGGCAGGGAGGCACCGGCCACTCCCCCTCCCCCTGCAGATGAGGCGGGGTCGCCCGCGAAGGAAGAGCTCGAGAGCCCGGAGCTGGAAGAGACGCCGGGCAGAGACCGGGAGCCGGCGGCCAGCCTGGCGAGGCGGCGTAAGACCGCCATGCTCGGCCCGGTGATCGTCCTGCTCCTGCTTGGGCTCGCGGGGTATTGGCTGGTCGATGGTTACTTCAACCGGGAGTGGCCTGCCGTTCAGCGGAGCGCCGCCGAGGTCCGTCATGACCAGGCCATGGATCAGGTCAGGAAATTTATCGAGGAGAGCAGCTACCTCGAGTCGATCACTCCTGGGTTTCTGAATCGAATCGCCATCGCGAAGATCGAATATTCCGAGGTCAAGTTCAGGGCGGGGGAGATCTCCTTCAGCGGCCTGGACCGGCTTGTTCGCCAGCGGCGGCAGCTGGATGTGAACAACCGCATGTACGCCCTCGTGAGCCTCAAGGAGAGGCTGTTGGCTGAGCAGGCCTGGCAGAGACTCTTCGCGGCTGTCGACAGGGAGGGGGCCATGATCATCGAGATGGACCCTTCAGTCGATGGCAAGATTTTCCAGCTGCGTAAAAGCTGCACCGATGCCGCGGAAGAGGAATTTCTGAAGCTGGCCAACCATGCGGAATATCTTGAAGGAGTCGGGCAGCCCGGGGAGGCTCTCGACACCATCGCCTACGGCCGGGAACGTTTCAGGGGAACGGAATACGCGACGCGCTTCGGTGAGATTCTCGCCAGGGTTCGCGAGAGAGTCACGAAGAGGCTGGAGAAGGAAAAGGCGCTGCTGGCGGAGCGTCGGCGGAAGCTGCTCAAGACCAGCCCGGCTGCCGCCAGGATCGAGGAGAAGCCCCTCTCGCAGGCCGAACGCCTCGCTGGAATGCTGAAATCTTCGCTTGGCGCTTTCGAGCTCGCCGGGTCCGCGGACGACATCGATCCGGCCAGGCTGGTCGAGCTCTCAGTGCAGAAGCTCTCGGGCAAGGATCTGCTCTTCGCTGCCCGCTTCGCCTTCAAGTCGATGCTCACGAGAGAGGCCGGGGGACTCATCCTGAAGTATCTCGGCAAGGAGCGGGAAAAAGAATGCGTAGCCGATACCGCTGCCGCGCGGCTGCTGGCCGATGCCCGCGGCCTCGAGAAGGTTCCTGAAGGCGGGTTCGCCTATACGCGCGGGTATGGCTGGGAAGATGCCGGCGACAAGACGCAGCGTCTCGCCCTGGTTGAGTCGGGGAAGCTCATCAGGAAGTTCTCCCTGGTCAAGAGCGAGAAGAAACTGAACGATTATTTCGGCCGGCTCCTCGCCGTGATGTCAAAGCCGGGGCTTCCCTCCGGGGGCAGGAAGCTGATCCGCGACGACACCATCGAGCACCTCGGCAAGCTCCGTGAGAAGACCTCCAGGGGGCTGGAGCGTATGGTCAAGCACACGGCCTTCGCCCGTCTGAAGAAGGCTCGCGAAGAGCTGGACAAGCGCCGGGCGGAGGCTGTCCGGATCATCTACGACAGCAAGATTTACCTGCCGGAGAGCCATCCGGACTGGCGCAAGGGTGACGAGGTGAACGGCCAGAAGGAGGTTGACGAGGCAGTGGAGAGCGTACGGGAGCTCTGGAACAGCGCGGCGAGCTTCGCCATCCGGCTCGATAAGTCGACCAACGCGATGAGCGAGCTGATCAAGGCTATCGAGGAGAGATGCTACGCCGAGCTGAAATACAATCCCGATGGCGACGGCAAGGGCGGGCTCAAGGACCTGCGCAACAATCTTGACAGGAAGATCGATCTCAAGAGCTTCGCGGTGAACCGGGCTGATCTCGACGTCTACAACTACAACCGCAAGGTCGAGGCCTACAATAAGTCATTCGAGAGCGAGGACGTCGCCGAGACCGACAGGCAGCATGCCGTGGTATTGAATGACTATCGCGAGATGATGGGGCGCCGCCGGCTCTTTCTCGATGCGAGGCTCTGTCGTGCCACCCGCAAGCACAGCGCCGTCTGCGATGTGGCGGGCAAGATCTGGCACAGTGGCTCCGATGGCAGCCCGAGCTCGCGGGCAAAGGCCGAGGGCTTCCCCGGCGGTGTGGGTGAGAACATAGCCATCGGCTACTCCAACCCGGAGGAGACCTGGACCAGGGGCTGGTACCGCGCCAGCGATCATCATCGAAACGGCCTGGGGGGACGCTGGACCTGCCTGGGCTACGGCTATGCCGGCCGGGTAGGCACCCAGAATTTCGCCGCTATCGCGGTGCCCTTCAAATAATCATCACTCCGCCTCGGCCTTACCTGTCGAATCGTGATCAGGAGACTCACCGAGCGTGAAATCAGGCAGGGGGACGATCTCTCCGCCCTTCATGGCTGACTCGTGCGCGCAGATACCCACGCAGGTCCAATTGGCCGACTGCACGGCGTTCGGCCATGGGTCACGGTCATCGCTCAGCGCGCTGACGAACTCGTTCACCATATGGGGATGGGAGCCGCCGTGTCCGCCGCCCTGGACGAAGGAGAGGTGGTCGGCGTCCTCGATGGTCTGCGTGAATTTCTGGATTTCATCGGGAAGAAGGTGCGCGTAGTCGGGGACGGTTACGAGCTCGGGGATCTCGCCTTCGGGCTTCTTCGCCGTATGGAGCACGTGCTTCTCATCCTCCACGAGTGTCCACTCGAAGGATCTCTTCGTGCCGTAGACGTCGAAGGACTCCCGGTACTGCCGGGCCGTGTCGAAGAGGAATCGCCAGATATGGGCGGCGATGTCGGAGTCCTGTATCTTGATGTGACAGCTCTGAACCGCGCTCGAGTTTCCGGACTTCTCGGCGAGCTCCTCGCTGATGGTCCCCGAGCCGATGCAGGAGACGTATTCCGCCCGCCCATCGACGAGCCCGAGCACGGGGCTGACCACGTGGGTGGCGTAGTGCATTGGAATCATGCGCTCCCAGTACTCCGGCCAGCCCTCCATGTCCTGGGGGTGGGAGGCCTGCATGTACTGGATCTTACCCAGCTCGCCCTTTTCGTACATCTCCTTGATGAAGAGGAATTCGCGGCTGTAGACCACGGTCTCGGCCATCATGTACTTCAGGCCGGTCTCCCGGACCAGGTCGCAGATTTCCCGGCACTCTTCGACCGTGGTCGCCATCGGAACGGTGCACATGACGTGTTTGCCGCTCTTGAGGGCGGCGATGGACATTGGCGCATGGTCGGGAATCGGGCTATTGATGTGAACGAAGTCGACCTCGGAATCGGCGAGGACATCATCGTAGCTGGAGTACCTGCGGTCGATCTGGAACTGGTCGCCGATCTCGTTGAGCTTCGATTCGGTTCTCTGGCAGATGGCGGCGATCTCCGCGCCGGCATGGGCCTGGTAGATCGGTATGAACTCGGCCCCGAATCCGAGGCCGACGATTGCCACGTTCACTTTCTTGTCGCTCATCTGAATGAATCTCCCGCTGCTGGGCCGCTTGGCTTCCGGTGAGAAACGGAAGCCCGGCAGGTTGAGTAAGCCTTGGATTTTCTGAAAGCCGGCCGGTGATTGCAAGGCAGATCGGGCGGTTTTCGCGTATCCCGGGGAAGACCTCCCTTCCGGCGGCGTGCAGGCGGTACAATTGCCCGGAGGATGGTTCCATCATGATTTACCGGGAAACGAAAAATTCGGTGGCGGCGCTCCTGCTGCTGGCTGCGGCGCTGGGTTGCGCTGTGGCGGTCGCCCACGAGCGCAAGCGCGGCAGCATCGGCTACATCGACAGGACCGGGCAGCTGCTCGTGACGAGCAAGGTTCTGCACGAGGCGGGCAGCTTCTCGGGCGGTTTTGCCCGGGTACGTCTCCACGAGAACAAGCTCTACAGGTACGGCTACCTCGATCGCAGGGGCCGGATGGCGATAGCCGCCCGCTTTGACTGGGCACGGAATTTTTCCGAGGGGATGGCCTGGGTCGAATCGGAGGTGGGGCGGGGATATATCGATGGTCATGGAAAAATGGTCATCACGGGCGAGTACAGCGATGGGGGCGACTGCAGCGGCGGTCTCGCGGCGGTCAGGTTCGACAAGGGCTTCGGCTACATCGATGCGAAGGGCGAGGTCGTGATCCCCGGGAAGTTTTCCTCCGCCGGAAAATTCAGCGAGGGACTCGCCTCCGTGGGCAGCGGCGGCAAGCTCGGCTATATCGATCGCGCCGGAAAGCTGGTCATCGCGCCCCGGTTCGAGAAGGCGTATGAATTTAGCCAGGAACGGGCGCGGGTCGTCCTGGGAGGACGGCTCTCCTATATCGATGCCACCGGCAAGGTCGTCATCGGCCCGCTGAAGGATGTGGCGAGAGCGTTTGATTTCAGGCATGGCCTGGCGCGGATCAGGGTCGGGACCCGCTGGGGCTTTATTGACCGTGACGGCGGGAAGATCGTGCCGCCGAGGTATTTCGCGGCCTATGATTTCTCCGAGGGGGTGGCGAGTGTCCAGGACGAGAAGGGTTGGTCCTCTATCGGCGCGGATGGGAAGGTTCTGCTGCGCATGGGGCCGGACTGGCTGATGGCCTTCTCCGGCGGCCTGGCGCCGGTCATCAGGGACCGTAAGGTCGGCTACATCGACCGTAAGGGGAAGCTGGTTATCGCGCCGAGGTTCCTGCGCGGCTTCCGGTTCTCGGAGGGATTCGCCAGCGTCGAGCTCGAGTGAGCTCGACGGCTTCCGCTACTGGCAGCTCTTCGGCGGCGTGTCGCAGGCGAGCCCATCGTCTGTAGGATCTTCGCCGCAGTCGAGCGGCTCGGCCGGGGCGAGGCCGCCGATGAAGAGGTAGTTCAGCAGGTAGACCGCGTCGGTGAGGTCGACCGTGCCGGTATCGTTGACGTCGGCCGCCTTCATGCAGTCGGGGGCTCCCCCGCCGATGAATAGATAGTTGAGTATGAATACCGCGTCGCTGATTCCGGGTCCTGCGGCGCCCTCCACCATGCCGCGGGCGAAGAGGGGCGGGCAGTCGTTGCCGCAGCCGCTCTCGACCTCGAGGATACCATCTGCATCGGGAGTGCCGAGCGCGGCGATCTCAGCGGAGCTCATGGCCCCGTCGGTGAAGAGGAAGCTCGAGAGGTAGGCGGTGCTGGTCTGTCCGTTGTCATCGGTAAGGGTGTAGAAAAACGGCGTGGCATCGTTGCGCGAATACATCGCCCAGCGTCCATCCAGGCCGCCGAGGCCTTGACTGCCGACCTCTTCGCCATCGATGTATTTTCGCAGGGTGATGGAGGCCCCGTTCTGCGAGCAGACAAAGGCTATCCGGTGCCAGGTGTCGGCGCGTATGTTGCCGCTGTAATCGCCGCTGATGCCGATTCCCGAGTTTCCAAGGTTGATGAAGAGATCTCCATCATTGGCGTTCGAGGCGTTGGTATTCAAGAGCGACAGCCAGCCGTCATCGGCGAAGGAGCTCGATGGGACCAGGATGTCGAATACCAGGCTGTATTCGTTGACATACGAGCCTCCCCCGTTGGCTACGGCGCCGTGGGTGACGATGAATCCCATCGAGCTGGCCGTTGCTTTCGGGAATTTCATCACCCGGCTCTCTTCGCCGCCGATCGGCTCGATCCCGAAGTCAGAGGTCGCCCCGAATTCCGTCTCCGAGGCGGTGTCGCCGTTGGGACCGTCGGAGTACTGCAGCACGCCGAAACCTCTCGATGCTTCCAGGTCGCCGCCGGTGAAGTCCCATTGGGTGATGGCCTCTCCCGAGGGCACCTCCGGGGGAATATTGATCGGTGGGGGAGGTTCGGGAACCTCTCCTTCGCGGGGTTCGCGGTTGAGACGGATGGAGTCGAAGGAGTCTCCCTGCCGATCGATCGCGCTGATCGTCAGGGTGTCCGCGGTGACATCTACGCGTACGTAGTGATGGACGTACTGAACGACACGCTGGATCTGGTCCCACTCGCCGTCGAATTCGTCTTCCCAGAGTCGTCCACCGGCCCCGGAGGTCTGGATGTAGGCGATCCTGCGGCCGGTGTCAGGAGGAGTGAATATCCCTCGTTCGTAATCGTGGATGTGCCCGGTGAAGTCCACGTCGACCCCGGCGGTCTCGAGCAGGGGAACGACGTGCATGCGCAGTTGGGCGTAGCGCGTTTCCTCGTAGATCTCCGAGTAGGGCGGGTGATGGTGGAATACCAGCAGCCAGTTCGCGTTCTGGGCCGCATCCGAGAAGAGGTCGTTATAGAGCCACTGGTATTGCTCGCTGCCGGGCATGAAGGGGAAATTTGAATCGAAGATGACGAAGTGACAGTCGGCGTAGTCGAAGGAGAACCAGTGCTCGTTGCCCGGCTGGGCCATGTAGTCGTAGAACCAGTGCGAGTTGCGCTCATGGTTGCCGATCGCCACGTAGAACGGGACGTTCTTCGACATCGGCTGCAGGGGAGAGAGGAACTCGACGCCCCAGGACGCGTAGACGTCGCCGTTGTCGACGACATCGCCGCAGCCGATCGCGAGGTCGGGCTCATCCGCCGCCATCAGCCGCGACAGCTGGCCGAAGACCGGGGGATTGGCCTGGTTGTCGCCCCAGACCACGAAGCGCATCGAGGTTTCATCTTCGGGGGCGGTGGTGAAGGTCTCCACCGCGCTCTCGACGGTCTCGTTTCCCGCTACCGAGCGGACCGAGTATTCAACGTTTTCCCCGGCGCTGAAACCCTCGAGCCGGACCTCGTGGATCCGGCTCTCCCCGGGGTGGGAGGTCTCCTGCCAGTCTTCTCCGGCTCGGCGGTAGCGGACCGTGCCGCTGGAGTCGGAGAGCGTCTCCCACATGACGGTGATCTCGCCGGTGGTGACCCATTGCAGGTAGGGGCCCTCCTTGATTCCTGGATTACCGGGAAGGACGGGTTGGCCTTCGCAGGCCTCGCCGGCCAGCTCTTCGGTTTCGAGTGGTCCATCGGAGAAGCTGCCCAGCAGGGCGATCTCACCGGCGCAGAGGGCCGCGTCGCGCAATTGCATCGCGTTGAGATGGACCGACCCCATCTCCGAGGGGGAGCCCGCTCCGCCGGATTCATCCGCGAAGAGGAGGAACCAGTCAACCGCGCCGTCGGCCGAGTACAGGCTGAAGCGTCCATCGACGGTGACTGCTGCGGCGTTCTGTTGGACCTCGACACCATCGATATAGCTGGTGTAGGTCCCCGTGGAGCTGTCGATCACCAGCGCCAGCCGATGCCAGCGGCTCTCGGTGATGGAGCCCCCGTAGTTGCCGCTGATGCCGATCGCGCCATCTCCCCTGAGGAACCAGTCCCCATCGTTGCCGCAGGCCAGCGGGTCGGTCGAGCCGTCGCCGTTCTGGCAGGAGTTGGTCTGGTAGAGCGAGATCCAGTCTCCCAGCTCGGGGAACCTGGCGTCGATGACCAGGGTGTAGTCGTTGAGGTAGGAGCCCCCCCCGTTGGCGCCGAGGCCGTGGCGTGCCGTCAGGGCGCCGCCGTCGTCTATCACCGCGTAGGTGATCTCCTCGCCCTCAATATCGGCGGCCGCGAATCGAAGGGAGGCGTCGATTCCCGCGAAGGCGGAGAGAATGAGATCTTCAGCTCCGGAGGAAGATGAGAGATCTCCATCGAGATTCCAATGCGCGATGTTCTCTGCTCTCAGGGTGATCGGGCAAAGCATCAAGAGCAGGGCTGCGAAAAAGTATCTCAACTATGTTCTCCAGGTAAGACCATATCTCTGTTCACGGTTGCCGGTTCCGCCGCGAAAGCGACGGCCCACTCCTCTATTTTCGAGCCTGGAAGAGCCGGAGAGAAGCAGTTACCTGATTTTTTTTCCCCAGACAGGCTCGAGCGGCTGTCCGCAGGCGGATGCTCCGCTACAGGGGAGGTGAAAAATGGCGCGCCAGGGAGGACTTGAACCCCCGACCGCCGGATTAGAAATCCGGTGCTCTATCCACCTGAGCTACTGGCGCGCTCATAGTATCGTCTTCGATCGGCTCCACGTCAGTGGAGCCTTGTCCGAGAAGATAGCAGCCACCTTCCGGGCACGCAAGTTCACACGCTCCGGGGAAACGGATCCGGTTGAGGAAACCAGCGTCAGGCGGCCGGTCCTCCATGCCGCAAAACCGCTCTGGCGCGCGGCAGGCAGAGATCGAGCACCCGCTCTCCCTCGATGACGAGGTTGACCTCCGGCAGCCAGCTTTCGGCGATGACCTGGTGTTCTCCCCGGTGGGGGGACTCGAGGATCATCGTGTGCTCAATCTTCGGCAGCTCTTTACCTGAAAAAATATCCGCCGGCAGGTTCTTCACCTCGAACTCCGCGTCTTCCGCGGGTTCGATCTCCAGGTTGATGGGATGCTGGTAGTCGCCTTTCTCGAGCCTGCAGATCCTGATCGACGAGTCGCTGAAGTTCCGGATCCTGCAGTGGAAGACCGCCTTGACCTTTCTCCTGCCCTTCTTGCCGCCGGGAATCCATCTCAGGAAGAAGTCGATGTCACGGTTCAGCCGCAGCCTCTCGCTGTCGGAAACCAGGAAGTAGGTCTCATGTTTCTCCCTGCACTCCAGCAGCTCGATCCAGTCGCTGGAGTATTCTTTGAGAATACCTTCGTGGCGCGCCAGGACATCGCCGTTCTTGGCCTCGACGATGACCTTCGAGCCGATATAGCGCTCGAGGATCGGTTCGAACCTGTTGCCCACGGCGCCGAGGGTCTCATCTCCTATCTTTTTTATTCCGGCGTCCTGGCTCTTGGCCATGGAGGAGGAGGCCTTGCCCCTGGCCTGGGAGACGAACAATCCCATGGCCTGGCTGATGGCGTCCTTGAACGCGTTGGAGAGGTTGCGCAGCATGCGGCCGAGCTTTTTGAAGAGGCCCCTCTTCTTCAGGGAGTTGACGTCTTTGAGCCGGCGGGCCTGGTCCTCTTCATCCAATTCCTCGTGGTAGCGCTCGATGGCGGTGATCTTCTCCATCTGGTCCTCGAAGAGGATATAGCTCGTCTCGGTATTGCCGCTGTCATCGGAGCGGGCCTCCGAGTAGAGGATCTCGATGCCGCCGGGATAGACCGTCAATTCACCCCAGACGGGGTCCTCTACTTCCTGTTCTACGCTGACGTGGAAGTCCCTGAAATGTTTCAGGCAGCGGTCGAGCGCCCAGCGCTGGATGATGAAGCTGATGAGCGCCGCGGCGAAGACGAAGATGATGGTGATGTAAAAGATGCTGTCCATGTTGCGTCCGGGGAATCATACCCTCTCGATGCGTATTTGTGTTCGGAGTCCGGATATTTTCGCATCGGCTGGCATGAAGGAAACGAAATTCCAGCCGCCAGCTTTATAGGCCCTGCCCGCGGGCGCAGGCATCCGGGCAGCCGGGGATTGGGACGCACTCGGTTCCGAGAACCGGCGGCGCTCCTCCCATGAAGAGATAGGCCAGGGAGTGGATCGCGTCGGTCAGGTTGATCCCCTTGTCGCCGTTGGCGTCGAGGAGCGAGATATTGCCCGGATCGCCGATGGCTCCCTCCCCGCACGGCAGCCGCGCCGGGCTACCGAGGAAGAGGTGGCCGAGCAGGGCGATGGAGTCGGAGATGTCCGTGTTTCCATCCTGGTTCAGGTCTCCCGGCCGCTGGCGCCCGCCCTCGGCGATGCCGGGGTCCGCGGAGCCGGGGGTGCCGTCCTCGACGCTGCTGGGCCGCCATGAGGCCGGCTCGCCGAGGGCCTCGCCGGCGGCGAGCAGGTCGGCGAGCTGCAGGGAGCGTCCGCCGCCATCGGTCGCGGGATACCAGTCATCGCTGTAGCTGATACGCAGCGCCTCGGCGCCGCCGGCGTCCACCAGGGAGAAGGTCTCGCTGCTGTTGGACAGGTTGCCGGAGAACTCCCCGGCGACCAGGATCCTTTCGAGGTCGTAGCGCGAGGCGAAGGCCTCGAGGTCTTCGACGATCACGACGTATTCGCCGGGCTCGAGGCTCGTCACGGCTCCCGAGG
>JAKUSY010000079.1 GCA_022451445.1 Planctomycetota bacterium | reverse complement strand
GTGAAGAGGTCGAGGGCTTCACGGTCTACGTCGGCGGCGGGCTCGGAGCCGTGCCGCACCAGGCCCAGCTCAACAGCGATTTCGATCCCGCCGACGAGATGCATCCCCATGCCCAGGCGATCGCCCGGGTCTTCGCCAGGCTGGGCGAGAAAAAACAGCGCGCCAGGGCGCGGATGAAATTCCTCGTCGCCAGCCTCGGCGTCGATGAGTTCCGAAAGAACATCGAGGAAGAGCTCGACCGGCTGCCCGAAGACACTCTGCGCGAAAAAATCATGGGGGAGGCCCACGCGCAGAAGGAGGAGGCCCTGAAGCCTCCCTCCGAGCTCGACCTGGAGTCCCCGGAGCTCGACGAGAGTTTCAAGATCTGGCATCGCCACAATGTCCGCGCCCAGGGGCAGGACGGCTACTCCATGGTGACCGTCTCGCTGGCCCTGGGAGATCTCACCGCTGACCAGCTTCGCGGCGTGGGAACACTCTCGCGCAAGTACATCAAGGACACCATCCGGGCCACGGTCCCCCAGAACCTTCTGCTGCGCTGGGTATCGAACGAGGACCTGCCCCCCCTCTACAGGGATCTCGACCGCCTGCGGCTGACCGCTCCGCTCGCCGACAGCGTCGCCGACATCACGGCCTGCCCGGGAACCGATTCCTGCAAGCTCGGAATAGCCTCCTCGCGCGGACTCGCGGGCGTACTGCACCGGCAATTCATCCAGGATGCCGTGACCGGGAAGGGGATGGGTGACGGCGCTGGTGGCCTGCGCGACGACATCACGATCAAGATCAGCGGCTGCTTCAACTCCTGTGCGCAGCACCACATCGCCAACATCGGCTTCTTCGGCACCTCGAAAAGAAAATCGGGCCGGGTGGCGCCGCTGTTCCAGGTGATCCTCGGCGGTACCGCCGAGAACAACGCCGACTCCTACGGGCTGATGGTCGCCAAGGTGCCCGCCCGCAGGGCGCCGGAGGTTATTCGCAAGCTGACCGGCATCTACGACAGCGAGAAGCAGGAAGGTGAGTCCTTCCGCGATTGCATGGCACGTCTGGGAAAGGCCAGGATCCACGAGGATCTCGAGGAATTCAGCGAGGTGGGCGAGAGCGAGGCCGACTTCTTCGACAACCGCCAGCCGTGGGAATACATCAAGGAGGTCGGCAAGGGCGAGTGCGCCGGCGAGATGGTCGACCAGGCGGAGTTCATGCTCGATGACGCCGAGCGGATGATCTTCGAAGCGTCCCTGCATCTCGAGGCTGAGAAAAACCAGGACGCCGCCAGGGTGTCTTTCGAGGGGATGGAGAAGGCGGCCGATGGCCTGCTCTCAACCCGGGGACTGCTGCTGTCGGACAACTATGACACCCACTCCGAATTCAAAAAGCACTTCATCGACACCGGAGAGTTCCTCATCGGTGTAGCCGAATACTACGGCAAGGCCCACGCCGAGGGAGGCGAGGAGGTCTCGCCCGAGCGCTCCCGCCAGAGAGTCGAGGAGTCCAACCTCTTCATCGAGGAGGCCCACATCCTCTACAGCCGCATGGCCGGCTCGCAGGTGAAGTAGGCGGCCCCTCAGTCCTTCGGCCCCGAACCAGCACCGGCCTTTGGAGCCGCCTCGACAATGGCCTTCCAGAACAGGCGATCAAAATCTCCACTGCCGCTTGCCCTGGGATCGTCCCCCAGGCGGGTGGCGACAATACCGAGGCTGGGAACCACCCAGAGCCTGCGCCCGAGGGCCCCCTGGGCGGCGAAGAGATCGGGCGGCGCCGTGGGGACCAGGATCCGGGTCCTGCGTTCACCATTGGAAGCCACCACCCTCGCCGAGCTGTTCAGCCACCACAGGTAACCGTAGGCGGGATTCATCTTCTGCGAAGGTTTCACTGAATCCCCCAGGTACCTCTTATCCGCCACGATGACCCGGCCTTCCCAGGTTCCGCCCGCCAGCGCCATCAACCCGACGCGCGCCAGGTCACGGGCCGTGGTCGCAAAACCCAGCGTGTTCGCCGTCGGACGCTTCCTGATCCAGGCCCTCTCGATCCAGCGGGAGTCGACCATCCCCAGCGGGGCCGTGAGCCATTTCTTCGTCAGCTCGTTGGGTGTCATGCCCGAGGCCTTCGCGACCACCTCGAGAGAGCGCGAATAGGCGCTGGTATTGTATTTCCACTTTCTGCCCGGCGACGCCTCGTACTCGAGGTTGTCCTTGAGGCCGCTGCTCATGGTGAGGAGGTCGCGCAGGGTGATCTTCGCTTCCTGCTCGCGGGTAGCCTTTGACCAGCCCTCCCCGAGATGCTTGTCGACCCGGTCGCTGATCTTCAGCAGGCCCTTATGCTGAGCAATCCCCACCAGCAGCGAAACGACGCTCTTCTGCGCCGATGCGACGTCCTCGATGATCCGGCCGCCCGAGCCCCTGCCGTGGCTCATGTGGAAGTACCGGTTCAGCCTGCCCTTCTCATCCGTCGGCTTCGCCGGGAGCTCCCAATACCGCTCGGCAAGGAGCCGGCCGCGGTAGAGGATGACCACCGCCGAGGACTTCCGCTGGCCTGCCAAATCGAGCGCCGACTCCAGCTTCGCGCGGTCCCAGCCGGACCGGGCCGGGTCGACCTTCTCCCACTCGCCCTTTGCGGGGGGAAAGTAGAGCTTACCCTTGCCCGGGCGCGAGGCTGCCCCAGGCTCCTCGGCCCGGACGCCCGTCAGCAAAATGGAGAATACCACGCTCAACAAGAGCCCCTTAGGCGCCAGCAGCCTTTTCATAATCTCCCTCCGTGAATAAAAGCCCCCCCATAGTACCCCCTAAACCCCTCCCGAATGAAGAACGGCCGGCCTTCTGCCGCTTGAACAGGAGGCTTTTTTGCTCTAATCTTCCGGACTATGACAACCGTTCCGGATCTCCAGAAAATCAATGTCAAGTTCGGCATCGACGCCCCCGCCGATGCCGACTGGGACGCCCTGCTGAATATCTTCAGCCGCTGGAGGCTGGAGGAGGGAGAAGAAATCCTCGACCTGGCGGACTACAGCCATGTGCCGGAGGCGCCCAGCATCATCCTCGTGAGCAAACGCTGGCAGCTGGGAGTCGATTTTTCCAGGGGAACGGGTGAAGACCGCGCCGGCGGCTGGGCCGGCCTCCTCTACGCCAGCCGCAAGGGCCTCGAGGGAGACCTCGGCGCACGGCTGCGCTCTGTCCTGGTCAGCGCGCTGGAAAAATTCCAGCGCCTGGCTGGAGAAAAAGAATTTCCCCGGGGAGTGACGATCCTCTACGGAGAGCTCGATATCGCATTCAACGATCGGCTGTTGGTTCCCAACAACGATGAGATGGACGCCCTGGTTCGTCCGACAGTAGAGGAAGTCCTCGCCGCTCTCTACGGCGATGAGGGGTGCTCGGTCGAACGCGAGGACGATCCCGGGCGCCGGCTCGCCTATTGCGCCAGAGCCGCCGGGCCCGGGCTTGAACCGGCAGCCGCTCTCTCACGGCTCGGCTGAGGCCGCGTCCACCCGCCGGGTTCCCGATTCCTCGCAGCCGGACCTTTCACTAAGGGCCCTGATGCTTCAATATGGTGTGGAGATCTGAAAGCTCGGAAAACCGCATTTCGAACCAACGAGGCTACAGATGAAAACTCGCTGTCTTCTGCCGCTCCTGCTTCTCTGCCCTGGTCTCCTCAGCGCCGAGGGCTGGAATACCTACCGTGGCGACCCGGCCCGAAGCGGCTATACCTCCGACGAGCTTCCCCGGAAGCTCTCGCTGCAGTGGACCTACCGCTCGCAGGTGCCGGACTCCGCCTGGCCGAGCTCGGGCAGGCAGGAGTTTGACCGCGCCTTCCACGCGGTGATCTCCGGCGGCCTGTTGTTTTTCGGCAGCTCCGCCGACCACCAGCTCCACGCGCTCGATGCCGTCACCGGCGAAGAACGCTGGAGTCACTTTACCGACGGCCCGATCCGCCTGGCGCCCGTCTGCTCGAAAGACAAGGTCTACTGCGTCAGCGACGACGGACACCTCTACTGTCTCGACGCGAAATCCGGCAAGCTTCACTGGCGAAAGAGAGGGGGGCCCACCGGCAGAAGGATCCTCGGCAACGACAACATCTCCTCGATCTGGCCGGCGCGGGGCGGACCGGCCATCGCCGATGGGATCATCTACTGGGCCGCGGGCATCTGGCCAACCGAGGGGATATTCATCGAGGCCCTTCGCCTCGATGACGGTAAGCGCGCGTGGTTGAAAGATACCGATGGCTTCCGGTTCCTGCCCCAGCCCCACGGAGGAGCGAACGCCGCCCGCGGAGTCTCCGCCCAGGGGCACCTGGTCCTGGACGGTCCCCGGGTCTATCTTCCCACCGGCCGCGCTGTCCCCGCCGCTCTCACCAGGACCAACGGAAAGCTCCAGTATTTCCACCTGCAGAAATACGGACAGCTCGGCGGCTCCTCGATCGTCGGCCTCGGCACCCACTTCGTCAACAGCGGCC
Organism: Planctomycetota bacterium; assembly: GCA_022451445.1. Taxonomy (GTDB): domain Bacteria; phylum Planctomycetota; class UBA8108; order UBA8108; family UBA8108; genus UBA8108. The sequence goes on along the minus strand of JAKUSY010000079.1, from coordinate 5,497 downwards.
GGCTCTTCGACGCTGCCACCGGAGTAGCCCAGGCGGAGATCGGAGGCCCCACGGCGCGGCTCGGTGAAAACCTCGCCAGCTTCTCAAAGGGCGGCATCCACGTTTACCGCTGGGCGAAAAAAACAAGGAAGGACCGCAAGGGCAAAACGATCAAGTTTACGGGCATCGCGCCCCTCTGGAATATCGCCGGAGTGCCGGGCGGAACGGAGCTGATCTGCTCGGGCTCGGCCATCGTCAGCGCCGGAGGCGAAGACATCGCTCTCATCGACTCCGCCGACAGGAGCGTCACCTGGAAGACGAAGGTAAAGGGCGCGGCCTACGGCCTCTCCTCGGCGGCTGGACGCCTCTACGTCAGCACAGACCAGGGCTTCATCTACTGTTTTTCCGGCAAAGACAACGGCGACCAGGCTGCCAAGCCCGCCCGCAAGAGAGCCCTTCCAGGCCATATCGAGGACTTCGCCGACGCGGCGGATGAAATTCTCGAGAAATCAGGGATCCGGGAGGGCTACTGCCTCGACCTGGGCTGCGGGGATGGAAGCCTCGCCCTCGAGCTCGCCCGCCAGAGCGCCCTGAAGATCTACTGCATCGAGGAGGATCCCGCCCTGGTGAAACAGGCCAGGGACCGCCTCGATAAGGCCGGACTGTACGGGACCCGGGTTGTTGTCCACCAGGCATCCCTCGGAAAAACCGACTACCCGAAATACCTCGCCAACCTGATCGTCTCCGGGCGGGGCGTTGCCGGCGCTCCCGTGAAAATCAACGCCGAGGAGGTGACGCGTCTGAGCCGCCCATGGGGAGGAGTCGTTGTCTCCGGTAAAAAGGGAGCGCTCGAAATACGGCGCCGGGGAGCCCTGGCCGGCGCAGGAAGCTGGACGCATCAATACTCCAATCCCGCCAATACCTGCTGTTCAGAGGACGCCATCGTCAAGGGCCCGCTGCGCATGCTGTGGTTCCGTGATGCGGACCTCCCCGTGCCCCAACGGCATGGAAGGGGACCGGCACCGCTTTTCCACAAGGGCTACCTGGTCGTGGAGGGCCTCAACGCGGTCCGCGCCACCGATGCCTACAACGGCCGTACGATCTGGGAATACCCCCTGCCGGGAATCCTCAAGGCCTTCAACCAGGACCACCTCATGGGAACCGCGGGAACCGGCAGCAATCTCTGCGCCAACCGCGACAGCGTGTACATCCATCAGAAGCAGACCTGCCTGAGAATCGACCTCGCCACCGGCCGCAAGCTCGGCGAGTTCAAGACCCCGGCCGCCGCCAATGGAAAGCCCGGGCTCTGGGGCTACCTCGCGGCTGTCGATGGGATCGTCTACGGCACCATCGCCGACCCTGAACACATCGTCAAGTGGCGCTACCTCAAGGGAGAGATGCAGGACCTGCTGACGGAGTCGAAGACCTTCTTCGCCCTCGATGGAGAAAGCGGCAAGACCCTGTGGCGATACGATGCGGAGCATTCCATCCGCCACAACGCGATCGCCATCGGCGGCGGCAAGGTCTACCTCATCGACAGGAAGACAGCCGCCATCGACAGGATCAAGTATCGCAGGGAGAAAGGCGAAAAAGACATTCCCCATCCCGGTGGCGCTATCCTGGCTCTCGAGGCTGCCACAGGAAAGGTGGACTGGAAGAAAACCAAGGACGTCTTCGGGACCATGCTCGCCCTGAGCGCTGAAAAAAACATCCTCCTGATGGGCTACCAGCCGACCCGCTTCCGGCTCCCCTCGGAGCTCGGAGGACGAATGGCGGTATTCCATACCACCGATGGCTACCGCGTATGGGACCGGAAGGTCGACTACTCCTCCCGCCCCATGCTCAACGACAAGACCATCTACGCCGAGGGCGGAGCCTGGGATCTCAAGACCGGCGTCGACAGGGAGTTCAAGTTCAAGCGCTCCTACGGCTGCGGAATCCTCGCGGGAGGGAGCAACCTCATACTCTTCCGCTCCGCCACCATGGGCTACTTCGACCTCCTCGACACCAGGAAGACCTACAACTACGGCGGGTTGAGGCTCGGCTGCTGGGTCAACGCGATACCGGCGGGAGGAATCGTGCTGGTACCCGATGCCTCCGCGGGCTGCAAATGCAGCTATCTCAACCAGGCCTCGCTGGCGCTCGAAACTGCCGATTGAACCTCTTGGCCGCGCGCGCCGGGCTCCAGGAACCACACGGCTATACTCTCCCGGACATTCCAACAACCACGAACAGGACCGCCTCGCATATGAGAACCATCTGCACCCTCACCTTCCTGCTGGCGGCGGCCATCTGCCCCGCCGCCGATCTGCGATTCAAGATCAGCGTCGATCCAGCCGGGATCGCTCGAAGAAATTCCCCGACCAGTATCGAGCTGCGCCCCGGCAAGGAGCTTCCCGCAAACTGGACCGCGCCCGGCGGCAACGGGCTCTCGGCCATCCTTACCCCCGTCGGCGGCGCCAAACCGATCAATGCCCAGGTTGTCACGACTGGAACAACGAAGGGACTGGAGATCTACTGGATCGAGAAGAAGCTCGATCCGGGCATGGTCTCCAGCTACACGCTGCACCTGCGTGCGGGAGGCAAAACAGCATCCCCGGCCTTCAACTTCAAAGAGGAAGCGGGTTTCTCGGACCTTTTCTACGGCAAGAGGCCTGTGCTGAGACACATGACGGCCTACGAACCGGCCAGCAAGGATTCCCTGCACCAGACCTACAAGACCTTCCACCACGTCTACGGATTCCACGATGATGGTTTCATCACCAAGGGAGCAGGAGGACAGTATACCCATCACCGGGGCCTCTTCATCGGCTTCAGCAGGACCCGCGTCGGCGGCAAGCAGTGGGATTTCTGGCACTGCAAGGGAGTCTCCGTACGGCACGAAAAATACGACCCCCAGGCGCAGGTGCTGGGCTCCGTGCTCGGCAGAACCCTCTCGCAAACCGGCTGGTACGATCCCGAGGACAAGGTGGCCGTCCGTGACTGGCGCCGGGTTACGGCCTGGCGCCAGGTCGATGGCCAGGCCCTGATTGATTTCGTCATCACCCTCGAGGCCGTCTCCGGCGACGTCAGCCTGAAGGGCGACCCCCAGCACGCGGGCTTCCAATACCGGGCGGTGGAATCACAGACCGGCAAGGGCAACAAGACCACCTACGTCCGCTCAACGGAATCCACCGGCGGCAAGAACGACGTCTGGGAAGGGGCGGAGTGGGTTACGGGTATCTTCCGGCATGGCGAGAACAACTACGCCGTTACCCACATGGACCATCCGAAGAACCCGCGTCCGACCGTCTACTCGACCCGCAACTACGGGCGTTTTGGAGCCTACTTCGAAAAGGATCTGAAGAAAGGCGAAAAGCTCGAGCTGCGCTACCGTATCTTCATCGTCGATACGAAGAAGCACTCGAATGTTTCCGTCGAACGCTACGAGAAAAAGTACTGGGACTATATCGAGCCCGCGAAGGTTACCGTATCCACCGTGGGAAATTGATGGAGAGAGCGTGAACCATGGCTTACTGGCTGCTGAAAACCGAACCGGGCGACTACTGCTGGGACGATCTCATCCGTGACAAGGGCACCCTCTGGGATGGGGTCAGAAATTACCAGGCACGCAACAATCTGCGGGAGATGAAGAAGGGTGACCTCTGCTTCATCTACCATTCGGTCGGGCCGAAGGAGATTGTCGGCATCGCCCGGGTCACGAAGGAGGCCTACCAGGATCCAACCACCGCTGACGAGGCCTGGGTCTGCGTTGACATCAAGCCTGCCAAGCGCCTCAAGAAGCCGGTGCACCTCTCCGACATCAAGGCTGACAAGGTGCTCTCACAGATGGCGCTGGTGAAGAACTCCCGCCTGAGCGTCTGCCCCGTAACAAAAAAAGAATGGGATAAGGCGCTGAAGACCGCCGGCTCCTGAGGCTGGCCGGGTCAATCGGAGCCCGGAGGCTTCTTTTCTTTTTCCCCCTCGAGCATCTTCGCGCGCAGGATCGCCTTGTCGCCTATCTTCCGGCAAACCGCATCACTGATGGCGGCCATGCTCTCGGCCTGCTGCAGGCGGCCCGAGTCGAAGAAATCAAGCTGGCGCCGGGGCTCCCCCGTCAAGCCGCTGACCCCGACACCAAGCAGCCGAATTCGCAGGTCTCCGAAATCCACCCGCTCGTCGAACATCCCGAGCGCGGCCCGGTAGATCTCCTCGACCAGGCAGGTCGGGGAATCGAGGGAGGCGGAGCGCGTCACCGTGTGGAATTTCTCATCCCGCGCCTTCAGCTGGACCGTGCGTCCCCAGAGCTCCCTGGCGCGCAATCTCGCGGCGACCTTGTCGCTCATTCGAAAGAGCTCCCTCTCTATCGTCTCCCTGTCCGCTGGCGCCAGGAACTGCCCGTAGGTCTTCTCCTGGCTGATGGATTTCACCTCCTGCTCGGTGACCACGGGACGATGATCCACGCCCCGGCAGAGCCTCCAGAAATGCTCGCCCGTCTCGTCCCCGAGAGCCCGCTGCAGGGGCTCCACGCCGAGCCGCTGCATGTCACCTACGAGGTCGATCCCAATCGCCCGCAGCCGCTCCGCCTTCTTCGGGCCCACGCCCCAGATTTTCTCTATCGGCAGGGGCGCGAGGAACTCTTCCTCCGCGCCGAGGGGAACGATCACCACTCCCCGGGGCTTGCGCAGGTCACTGGCGATCTTGGCAAGATACTTATTGGAGGCGACCCCTATCGAGCAGGTGAGCCCCCCCGTCTCCTTCTCGACTCTCTCCCGCAGCGCCCTGGCTATGGCCACTCCTGCCCCGTAGCCGTCCTCATCGACATTCGCAGGCACGCCAGGAAGCCTCGACCCGGTTACGTCGAGGAAGGCTTCATCGATCGACAGCGGCTCAACGAGCGGCGTGTACTTTCCGAAGATCGAGAAAACTTCGCGGGACACCTCCGAATACCGCTTCGGCCTAGGGCGCAGGAACTCCGCCCGGGGACAGAGCCGTATGGCCCTGGCGGCCGGCATCGCGCTGCGAACGCCGAACTCGCGGGCGGCGTAGTTCGCCGTGGCGACAACCCCGCGGCCCTCGGGAGTGCCTCCCACCACCACCGGCCGGCCCTTCAGCGAGGGGTTGTCGAGCTCCTCAACGGAACAATAGAAAGCATCCATGTCTACATGGAGAATGATTCGCCTGGATTCCGGCACCGATCTGAACCGCTCCTTCGCGATACGCCTTTTTTGATGGACACCCGAAGCGCTGTTTCCCTAAACTGTGCGGCCGCGCTCCGTGGCCGGAGTGCATTTTATGCAGGGTAAGATAAACAACAAGGATACTCGGGACAATCGGAACCGGCCGGCCGGCGTAAATGCCGCCGAGGATCCCGAATAACCAACCAGGAGCAGATATGCCTCTTAACGAAAGCCTCGACAGGAAGCTGAGATTCGCACTCGTAGGCGGTGGACAGGGATCGTTCATCGGACGCGTTCACTCGATCGCCGCGCAGCTCGACGGCCGCGCCGAGCTGGTCGCCGGCGCCCTCTCCTCCGAC
>JAKUSY010000078.1:2773-10031 GCA_022451445.1 Planctomycetota bacterium | reverse complement strand
CCTGCCTGATCTTCATTCGACATCGTGAGAACATCGCTCGTATCCTGCGAGGCGAGGAGCTCACCTTCAGAAAAAAGACCGAGGAAGAACCGGCCGGGAATGAAACCGGAGAAGAAGAGGCCCCGGGGTCATGACAGGTACGACCAACACACCCATTCTCGTGCTCGGCAATGGCGGCTGGGGAACCGCCATCGCCATCGTCCTGAGGTCGAACGGACACGAGGTCCGGGTCTGGGGACACGATGCCGAATACTCTGAAGAGATCGAGCGTGCCCGGGAAAATACGAAATATCTCGCCGGGGTGGAGCTTCCCGATGGAATCGTTTTCGGCTCTGATATCGCCGCCCTGTGCGAGGGGGCGGACACCGTATTCTCGGTGGTGCCGACCCAGTTCCTGCGCGAGACTCTGCGGAGCCTCGGGGGAGGCCTCCCCCCCGCGGCGCTCTACATCTCCTGCTCCAAGGGATTCGAGCGCAAGACCCTGGAGCTCCCATCCGAGATCATCCAGTCGTTTTTCCCCGGCTCCAGTATCGCCGTATTGAGCGGCCCAAGCCATGCCGAGGAGGTATCGCTGGGGCTGCCCACCACGGTAGTGGTCGCCGCCGGAGAGGAGGACATCTGTGCAAGAATCCAGCTGATCATCAACTCGAGCAGCTTCAGGGTCTATACCAGTTCGGACGCCAGAGGAGTCGAGGTGGCCGGAGCGTCAAAAAACGTGATCGCGCTGGCCGCCGGCATCTCAGACGGCCTGGGCTACGGAGACAATGCCAGGGCGGCGCTGGTGTGCAGAGGAGCCAGCGAAATAACGCGCCTGGGAGCCGCCCTGAGCTGCGCCAGGGAGACCTTCGCCGGACTCTCCGGTATCGGCGATCTTGTCGCCACCTGCACCAGTGCGCATTCACGCAACCACACCGTCGGCCGTCGCATAGGCCAGGGAGAATCCCTGGAGGAGATTCTCGCCTCAAGCGACAAGGTAGCCGAGGGAGTCGAAACGACCCGTTCACTTCACCAGCTGGCGAAAAAAATCAGCATAGAGCTCCCGATCACGACTGAAGTATACAGAGTTCTCTTTGAGGGCAAGGCCCCCGCCGCGGCCGTCGCGGACCTGATGGGAAGAGAACTGAAACGGGAATAGACCCGCTGATTAGCGGCGGAAACGGAGCGCCCCGCTGGCTCCACCCGCCTCCAACGAACATGCTGTAACAATTCCCTACAGGACCTCACAGTAGCCATGAAACCCGGGAACGAACCACCCCAACCCAGCCGCGACAACGCGGGATCTGTCGAATCGGAAATCCGCCGCTTCGATGGGGTCCTGGGGAAGCCGGAAATTGACCACATCGTGCTCGAAGAGCCCCTGGAAATACGCGTCAACTCGGAGGCCTTCGCCACCCTGATGAGGACCCCCGGAGACGACCGGGACCTCGCCCTGGGTTTTCTCTACGCTGAAGGTGTCATCGACTCGCGCGCCGATATCGGCGCACTGTCGATTCATGGAAAGGATGCCCTTGTCAGCCCCGAAAACAGCCCACAAGCGGAACCGGACGATTCGCTCGTAAATACCGCAGACCTCCTGCCAGCGGACCCGAATCGCGAGATCGCGATCCCCTCCCGGCAGGGCCCGTCGATGTCAAGCTGCGGAATCTGCGGAAAACGGAGCATCAGCGAAGCCCTGCGCCTCACGCCGCCAACGGATTCGCAGACAGCTTCGCAGCCCTGGCTTCCACCGGAACTGATCGGGGAGCTTCCCGACCGGCTGAAACAACGCCAGGAATTATTCATCCGTACCGGCGCCCTGCACGCCGCGGGAATCTTCAACCAGGAAGGGAAGCTTCTCTTTGCGCGAGAAGACATCGGCCGGCACAACGCTGTGGACAAGCTCGTCGGGGCCGCCCTGATGGAGGAGCTCCTGCCGCTGAAAAAATACGTCCTGCAGGTAAGCGGACGGATCAGCTTTGAGATCGTCCAGAAGGCCTACCGCGCCGGCATCCCCGCCCTCTCCGCCGTCTCGGGCGCATCGAGTCTCTCCAGCATCCTCGCCCAAACGTTCGGCATGACCCTGGCGGGCTTCGTACGAGGCGGGAAATACTGCCTCTACTCGGCGGGAAGCTGCCTGCTGAATTCACCGCCGCGGGACTGATGGAATCCTAGTTGCAAATTGACTGTGGAATACCCACAATCATCTCGGTTCGTGGAAACGAGCAGGGTCATTTCTTTTTTCAGCCGCCTTATTGGCTACAGAGGTCACTGATGAACGAAGAGAACATTGACGCCGTTGAAGGCGTAAGCAATTGGGAAGAAAAAGTCGGTCTGGCAAAAATGCTTGTTGGCGGCGTGATCATGGACGTGCCCAACGCCGAGCAGGCCCGGATCGCTGAAGAAGCCGGCGCCGTCGCGGTCATGGCGCTCGAACGGGTTCCTTCAGACATTCGAAAAGATGGAGGGATCGCCCGCATGGCGCCCGTGTCGAAGATCCGGGAAATCCAGCAGTGCGTCTCGATTCCCGTCATGGCTAAATCAAGGATTGGGCATTTCATGGAAGCCGAAATCCTCGAGGCTCTCAGCGCCGATTTCATCGATGAGAGCGAGGTTCTCACCCCCGCCGATGAGGCCGCCCACATCGACAAGACCCCCTTCAAGGCGCCCTTTGTATGCGGCGCCAGGAACCTTGGAGAAGCGCTGAGGAGAATCTCGGAGGGTGCGGCGCTGATCCGGACCAAGGGCGAGGCTGGCACCGGAGACATCATCCACGCCGTGCGGCACATGAAGCTGATCAATTCTGAAATCGAAGAGCTCTCGGGTACAGGAGAATGGGGGCTGTGGAGCTACGCGGACAAGCACAACGCGCCGAAAGATCTCATCAGGCAGGTCGCCGCGGAGGGACGCCTGCCCGTGCCGAACTTCGCCGCCGGAGGCATCGCCACCCCGGCCGACGCTGCCATGATGATGCGCCTCGGCGCCGAGGCCGTCTTTGTCGGATCGGGAATATTCAAAGCGAGCCCCGACCCCCAGAAGCAGGCCTCCGTCGCCAGGGCTATCGTGCGAGCCGTCACCCATTTCGATGATCCCGCCGAGCTCGTGAACATCTGCCAGAACGTCGATGTGGCCATGCGGGGAGAAGACATGGCGGACACTCCTGAAGAACAACTCCTTCAGAGCCGGGGATGGTAAGCTTCGAATCTTCCCGCGAGCTCAAAGATGGCGGCGAGCCGGTGATCGGGGTGCTCGCCCTGCAAGGATCCTTTCCCCTCCATCTCGCCAGCCTCAGGAGATGCGGGATCAGGGGGAGGCGAGTGCGAAAACCCGGGGATCTCGCCGGGATCCGGGGCCTGATCATCCCAGGCGGCGAGAGCACCACGATGGAGAACCTGGCCAGGCGCTGTGGACTCTTCGAGGCTCTCCGTGAGGCGGCCGGGGCGGGCCTGCCGATCTTCGGAACCTGCGCGGGAGCCATCCTCATGGGAAGGGGAGCGGAGAGACCCGACCGCCTCGAGCTCGTGGATGTCGAGGTGCGCAGAAACGCCTACGGCCGGCAGGTCGACAGCTTCAGCGCGGATCTTTTCCTGGCGCCGTTCGATCGACCTTTTCACAGTGTCTTCATCCGCGCGCCGATCATCGAAAACCCCGGCACGCGCCTCGATTGCGAGGTGCTTGGAAAACACGGTGAAAATCCCGTGCTCCTGCGCAGCGGACGAATGCTGCTGGCCACCTTCCATCCCGAGCTGACCGACGACCTTCGTGTTCACAGGCTCTTTCTGCGGATCTGCGGGATAGAGGAAGGCAACGCGCCGGCAGAAGCACTTGAAGAAACCAGCAACCGTCAGCTGAGGAAAAATTCGTATTGAAAACGCACCAGGATCCCCGCGGGCCGTGATCGCCGGCATTGCAGGGACCCGCAAAAGGGTGACGCCTGTCTTGCTCAAAGCAATCTCCAACCTTATCAAGGGAGCTGTCCTCGGCCCCGCCCTGGTAATCCCCGGAGTCAGCGGCGGCACGATGGCGCTCATCCTGGGCATCTACGGCCGATTGATCAGTGCCCTGCACAGCTTCTCCCTGAGTACGCTCAAAGAAACCCTCGGCCTGCTCGGCGGGGCGGACAGGAAGGCGCGCCTCAAAACCCTCTGGGACAGGCACGACATGAAGTTCCTCCTCACCCTCCTGGCAGGAGCTGTGATCTCGGTCTTTCCATGTATGCTCCTGATCAACTATCTCTTCGAAGACCATCGCCAGGCTACCCAGAGCTTTTTCCTGGGACTCGTGGCATTGTCGATCATTTTTCCCCTGCGGCTAATGGAACGAAAATCAGCAATCGAGCTCCTCTGCGCACTGGGCGCGATAACAATTGTCGTGTCACTGGGCATCAATCAGGATCGACTCAAAGCTGAGAAGGAGAACGCCGGTCCCGCCGTAACCGCGACTGCCGAGAGCCCGGGATTTGAAAGCGCACCTGCGCCTGATCACACCATCGGTAATTGCGTCCGGTACGCGCTCAGCGGAGTGGTAGCGAGCTCGGCGATGCTGCTGCCCGGCATCAGCGGTTCGTTCCTGCTCCTGCTCCTGGGGATCTACCAGGATGTCGTCGCCTTCCTCAACCCGCTCTCCCCAGACTTCGATCTCCTCCTTACAGCCATCTTCCTGGCAGGCTGCGTCATCGGGCTTGTGCTCTTCGCACGCCTGATCAATTTCCTCCTTGAGCGCTGCCACTCCCCCACCATGGCCTTCCTTGGAGGCCTGATGATGGGATCGCTGTGGACTCTCTGGCCCTTCCGGAGCGCAGAGTCCTACCGGCCCGGCTGGCCCGGAGAGGAAGACAGCGCGATGGGAATGAGTCTCATCGCCTTCCTGGCAGGAGCCGCGATCATAGCGGCTTTCGCGCGCTACGGCAGAGACCCGAAGAGCACTGAAGGTCGATCCCGCGGAAAAGCTGAAGCCTAGTCCATCGGCAGGTAGCTTCCCTCATCGGAGGGACCCGCCTCATGATCCGAGGCGTCCTCGGTATCGACAGCCTCCGGCAATAGCCTCACGACGACCGCCTTCGGCTCGGTCGGACATTCCATCTCGCAGACCCCGCAGCCTGTGCAGCCCGGGTCCAGGATCTCTATGGGCCCTTTGAAATAGGAGATCGTGATAGCGCTTTCCCCCAGCGGGCATTTATCGACGCAGATCTGGCAATCCTCGCCCTGGGTGCGCACGCAGATCGCGTCATCCACCTCGGCCATTCCCATACGAATATCCACCCGGGCAACAGGCAACAGCGCCCCGCTCGGACAGACCTTCATGCAGGAAAGATCCTCGCAGACGACACATGCCTGGTCCTGCGGATCGATAAAGGGCCGCCCTTCCTTCATGGGATCAGGATCCATGGTCACCTTGATCGCGCTCACCGGGCAGGAGCTCACGCACTGGCCGCTGCCCATGCAGGTCTGCAGAAACTGGTCCTCGCCGAGAGCGCCGGGAGGACGCAATACCGGCCTGTCCGGCAGCGGAGAAAACTGGGCCTCATCCGGGCTTGGGGGATGGTAGGAGTCCTTACCGCGCTCGTATTCTTCCCAATCCGGAAGGTTCGCCTTATCGAGCCTGGCCTCGACTACATCCGCCAGGGGTTTGAGCATATGGCGAAAACCCTCGGTGAAGAAGCTGCGTCGATTGACATCTTCCCGCTCCTCATCCTGGTCCGGAGATTCCTGCTCGTCTTCTTTTTTTTCTTTGTCGCTCATGCGGAAAAAGCGGTCGGTCGAACGCCGCGAATTATCGAATACCTCTGATGGAAGTGGAATGCTATCTTATTGCCCCTGAAACGAAACTCAAGATCAGGATTGCTCAATGGGAAGCTCAAGGTATTGCCTGGGCCTCGATTACGGCACCAACACGGCCCGTGCGCTCATCGTCGACGCCCGGGATGGGGCTGAGCTCGCCGGCGCTGTCGCCCCCTATCCCAGCGCAGAGGAAGGAATCCTCACGGATGCTTCAGATCCGCTCCTGGCGCGCCAGAACCCGCTGGACTACGAAGCGACCCTCCTCTCTGCGACCCGTGAGGCACTCGAACATCTCGATGAGTCAGTGGGTCCTGGCGCCCGGGAGACGATCATCGGCATCGGAATCGGAGCCACCGCGAGCACCCCCATCGCCGTGGACGAAGAGCTGCGCCCGCTCGCGCGGCAGGAGAATTTCAAGGACGACCCGGCGGCCATGGCATGGCTGTGGAAGGACCATACCGCGCATGGGGAGGCCGATGAGATCACCCGCCTGGCCTCGGACCAGCTCCCCCACTATCTCGATCGCTGCGGCGGCACCTACTCCAGCGAATGGTCCCTCGCCAAGCTGCTGAGATTCCTGAGGACCGCTCCGGAAACCGCCGCAGCGGCGGCGGACTGGGTCGAGCTGGGAGATTACCTCTGCGGAACGCTGACGGGTTGCGGCTCGCCCGCCGAACTCCCCCGGAACGTCTGCGCGGCCGGACACAAGGGCTTCTACCACGACCAGGAAGGCCCTCCGCCAGCTGAGTTCCTCGAGGCTCTCGATCCTCTCCTGTCCAGCTGGTTCGCCGCGAGACCAGCCACCACGCCCCAGGCGGCGGGAACCCGGGGAGGAGCCCTCTGCGGCGCCTGGGCGAAAAAACTCGGGCTCCCCGAAGGGATCCCCGTTTCGATTGCGGCCATCGACGCCCATGTGGGGGCCGTAGGAGCCGGGGTCCGGGTGGGAAGACTGGCGAAGGTCATGGGAACCAGCGGCTGCGATATGGCCGTTCATCCTGCTGACTCAAACCCGCCTCCCTCCATCACGGGCCTCTGCGGAATCGTGCGTGATTCGATCCTGCCCGGAGCCTGGGGACTCGAAGCGGGGCAATCAGCTCTCGGCGACATCTTCGGCTGGTTCGTACGGGAATTCACCGCCGCGGCTGGAATCGGTCACGAGGATCTCACCCGGCAGGCTGAAGCCCTGGAACCTGGACAGTCCGGGCTGCTCGCCCTGGACTGGAACAACGGCAACAGGAGCATCCTTGCCGACCCGCGCCTCACGGGCCTGCTGCTCGGGCAGACACTCCAGACCCGTCCATTTGAGGTCTACCGGGCGCTGCTGGAGGCAACCGCCTTCGGAGCCAGGACCATCATCGAGCAGATCCGCGCCAGCGGTGTAGCCGTCGACGAGATTGTCGTCTGCGGAGGCATCGCGGGAAAAAACCCGCTTCTCCTGCAGATCTACGCCGACGTGCTGGGGATGCCGCTGGAACTGTCGGCCTCCGACCAGACCTGCGCGC
>JAKUSY010000078.1:0-2763 GCA_022451445.1 Planctomycetota bacterium | reverse complement strand
CCCCGCTCCCCGTCCTGACCTCCGCGGCGGGGGGGGGGCGGCCGCTTTAACGTTCGGCCTCCGAAAATCCGGCCGGGGTTGGCGCCGCCAGCGCCCCCGGGTTCGGGGCCGGCCCGGATTCCGGAGGATACGGCACGGTAGAGGAGGCCCAGCAGGCCATGACCGGAACCAGGGAGGGCCCCTATGAGCCGAGGGTCTCCGCCTCCGGACGGGAGAGCTACGACGAGCTCTACAGTCTCTACAGCCGGCTCCACGACGCCTTCGGCGGCGTGAACCGCGAAGCCGACCTTGGAGATGTCATGAAAAACCTCTCGGCTCTCCGGGAGCGGGCAGGACGGACCTCCTCCTGAGACGGGCAAATTTGCCGAACACAGCCAGAAGTGGTAACCTCATGGCGCCCGGGCGGCAGGAAGCGCCCTGTACCAGTTCAACTATAGGATCAGCGACTCCATGAGCAGAGACCCCTTGCGTCGAGATCATTCCGCCGATCACTACTACCGCCAGGAACCGGACACCAATGAGAAGGCGAGGGGAGCGTACTCGCTGCTGCGCGGATTTCTCTTCGTATTCGGCGCCATGATCATCCTAGCCGGCGCCTTCACCGTCTCCAGCTCAATGACCGCCAGGCCCGGGCCTGCGATTGAAGAGGCCGACTTCCCGCTTCTCTTCAAGGCCATCGACCGCAGACTCAAGGAAAGCTACATCGACCTGGGACGCGTCGACCCCCAGTCCCTCCTGCGCAAGGCGTTCACGGCCATCGATTTCGCCGCCGACGAAATCTACATTGAGGACTCAGATCTTCAGAACCCCTATATCCCGGTTCACGTCGGCGACAAGACAACCGTCTTCACCCTCAAGGACGGCATGTCCCGCAGCGATGGAGTCGAGCTGATCGAGAAGGTCTTCACCTTCCTCTCCGTCTACTACAGCGGGGAGAAGAGCCTGAACGACATTCGATATTCCGCCGCCAATGGCTATCTCTCCGGGATCGACCCCCACACCCTCGTCTTTACCCCCAAACGTTTCGAGGAGTTCAAGGTGCAGATCAGGGGAGAGATCTTCGGCGTTGGCATGCTGGTGGGCACGGACGAGACCGGCAAGCTCCAGGTCAAACAGGTACTCAAAAACACCCCCGCCCAGAAGGCGGGGTTCAAGCGGGATGACTACATCTCGAAGATCAACGAAGAGTCCACCGTCAACATGACCGTCCCGGAGGCGGTCGAAAAGATCCGGGGGGAACGGAATACGGAGATAGTCCTCACCGTGAAGCGCAAGGGCGGCAAGGACAATAAGGAGATCATCACGAAGGCCATCACCGTCAAGAGGGACCGGGTTGAGATCAAGAGCGTCGAATCCAAGCTGATCGAGGACTGGAACCTCGAAGGCGAGGGTCCCTGGAAGGGAGGCGTCGGCTTCGTCCACGCCAATAATTTCGACCGGAACACCTACAAGAGCCTGCGCCGTAACCTCGAGGAGCTGAGAAAATCAAACGGCGGCAAGCCGCTTGCTGGACTCATCCTCGATCTCAGGAACAACTCCGGCGGGCTCCTGAGCCAGGCGATCTCGATGGCCGACACCTTCCTCAAGAAGGGGGAGATCGTCGGCACCGCCTATAAGAAAAAGAACCCCGAGTACAGGTACGCGACGGCCTCCGACACGGAGGCGCGCTATCCGATGATCCTGCTGGCGGACGAGGCATCGGCCTCAGCGGCTGAAATCGTCATCGGCGCGCTACAGAAAAACAACCGGGCCATCGTCATCGGGACGCGAACCTTCGGCAAAGGCTCCGTACAGCAATTGCAACAGCTGCCCAACGGCGCCCAGCTGAAAATAACCGTCAGTGAATACCTGCTGCCGGGAAAGATTTCCATCCAGGAGACCGGGGTGGTGCCGGATATCCTGGCCGAGCCCGCGACACTGAGAAAAGACATCAAGGATCTCTTCCCCAACGAGAGCACCATGACGGAGAGGGACTACGAGGCCCACCTCGTCTCGAAATACAAGATCAAGGAAGAGCCCAGCTTTTCGCTGAAGTACCTCGCCCGCGAGCCGGGGGAGGAAGAGGAGGATGCCACCGACCGGGAGCGCTTCATCTCCGGCGATCTCCAGCCGGAAAAAGATCCCCTGGTGAAGATGGCCCTCAAGGTCCTGGAATCCGCGAACAAGCCCTTCGATCCCGCCGCCGTCCTCGAGGCCAGGAAGGACTCTTTCGAAAACCTCTCGAAGGTTTTCTACGGAGATATAGTCGAGAAGCTCTCCCGCCTGGTAATCGACTGGAGCGCCCCCCCCCCGCGGGACCCGCCGCCACGAAACCCGACCTCGACCTCGCGATCAGGCACGAATTCACCAGCGAAGCCTCTACGGACAAGGAAGACCCGGTGCCCATCAACATGCTCGTGGTGACGGCCTCCGTTACGAATAAGGGCAAGTCGGCTGTTCACCGACTCAAAGGAATCAGCCGCTCCGATTCTTCCATGCTCAGAGAGAAGGAGCTCCTCTTCGGAAAGGTAGAGCCCGGAGCGACGATCTCGAGGGATGTGAAAATCCGCCTGCCGTATTTCCCGCGAGCCCAGGACAGCATCTTCTCCCTGGAGCTCTCCGACGGCAGTGACAAGGTCATCTCCACAGGCTCAGAGCGCCTGAAGATAAAGGGACGCCAGAGGCCGGCATTCTCCTACACGGCCACCCTCGAGAACGCGGAGGAAAAAAGTCTCGGGCGCCTCGAGGAGAACACCGAGGCTCGACTGGCGCTCCGGATCACCA
>JAKUSY010000779.1 GCA_022451445.1 Planctomycetota bacterium | reverse complement strand
GGAAGATGAAGACCCTCACGACGAGCCCCAGGTCCAGGTGATCGACCCCAATGGCCTTTACCACAATCGCCAGACCCTTGATGATGCCACCAACGTCGAGGTCCTCTTCGGGGCATCTTTCGATCTTGCCCAGCAGCCCGGGGCCACCTGTCGCTTCGATGACCTGACGATCACCCTGATCGGCGGGTGCCGGGTGGCGCCCGTGGCGGCCAGTCGGACGCTCTGGGATGAGAGGATCGAGATCGATGGAGAAGAGCTGGCGGTCTACGACGACGGCGAAGAGTACCCGGTTGTGCTGTCTCTTTCGAGGCGGCGCGGGCCGGGAGTGTGCGGGAGGGCCGATCTCGTGACCATCACCGAGACCGTTCCGCCCCAATGGGAAATAACCCTCGTGGGGCAGGAGGGACAGGTCATCGAGGACAATATCGTTCGCTGGGAATTCGATCTCAGTGCGGGAAACATCACCGAGCTGACCTATTCGGTCATACCCGATGACTCCGGGACAGGTTCCTTCATGGGTGAGATCACCGAGCCTGAAAACGACTTTGTCTTTGTGGTAAGCGGAGAATCGGGCGCCTCCTCACGCGCCGGCCTGGCCCCGGTGAGCGATTTCGGCAGCATCCAGAACTGGCTGGTTCTCGGGCCCTTTACCCGCGAGGGGGGAGCGAATCCGGGCGAGGAAGAGATCGTCAGGGACTATCTCACCGATGGCGAGACCTCCGAGACGGAAATAGTTCCTGTCGCTGCGATGGCGACCGCGCCCGACTACAACGGCGCGTCCGCCGCGACGGGGCTCGCGCCGAATGACAGGGGACGCAATCCCGATGACGTTCCCACCTGGATCGAATGGTTTGATCGCGACGATGACGATGATCGCATCGATTTCGACTCCATCTACGGCGCCAACGACAACGTCATGTGCTACGCGGTCACCTACCTTGACATCAAAGAGGAGATCGAGGTCCATCTCGGCGTCTCCAGCGACGACTCCATCCAGCTGTCCATCGATGGACAGAGCCTCCACGTCAAGAACGCCTCGCGCGGGGCTCTCGACCGGCTCTACCAGGACACGCCCTTTGAATATCCCGATCTCGGAAACATCGTTCTCGAGCCTGGCCGCCACATCCTGATGGTTAAGGTTTTCGACGGCGGCGGGGAGCACAATTTCCGGGTGGGATTCCTCGACGAATTCGGCATCGAGATTCCCGGGGGCCCCGAGGACCTGAGCGTCAGCACCCGGGCGCCCGAGGTCGAATCCGAGGAGCGCTTCAAGAGAGGCGATACAGATGGCAATGGGGCCCTGCAGCTGACCGATGGGATCCGGATTCTCAACACCCTGTTCATGGGCGCGGCTATGCCCGCCTGTCTTGACGCGGCGGATACCGACGACAACGGCGTGGTCCAGTTGACTGATGGGATTGTCATCTTCCAGTTCCTCTTTATCGGCGGGACGGTTCCCGCTGATCCGGGCCCCTTCGCCTGCGGTGGCGATCCGACAGATGAC
>JAKUSY010000778.1 GCA_022451445.1 Planctomycetota bacterium | reverse complement strand
CGTGGTCAGCCGGGCGTTCGGGTCAAAGCCCAGGCCACCCTGCCCGGTGAAGGTCATCGTGTGAATTTCGAGACTGCGTATGAAGTCCCGCCCCAGGGCCAGCTCGACCAGCTTGCCGACCTCTTCATCGTTGCAGCCCATGGCCAGGACCGGGATCAAGGTCGTATCGACATCGTACTTCTCCAGGAGATCGAGCACCTGGAGCTTGCTTCGAAGCAGGTTCGCTCCGATCATTTTGTCGTTCACCTCTTCCTCGAACGAATTGAAGGAAAGGACAACCCTCGCATCGAGCTCAGCCAGCTCGGCCAGCAGGTCCTCGTGCCTGAGAAACGTCAGCCCGTGTGTACTTATCGTGGTTCGGTGGATGCCCGCCTCGTGACACATGCGGATGATCTGCGTCAGCTGCGGGTGAAGTGTCGGTTCACCCCCGGTGAAATTGATGATCTTGAGCTCCGGGTCCCCCTTGCGAACGACGTCCAGTATGGCCCCGAATTCCTCCAGCGACATATGGTACGCGTCCTCGTTCTTATTGATGGTATAGCAGATCGGGCAGTCCAGGTTGCAGGCGCTGGTGATGGGAACGACCGGCAGGTAGACCTTCTGCTGGTGGCTGGTGCAGGCCCCGCAATCGTAGGGACAGCCCTGCTCTACATCGTTTTTCGCCAGGGACGGCGCGACCAGGGCGGCCGGGTAGCTCATCGTGTCACGATACCAGGCCGCATCCGAGGCGATCAAAACGTCCTGGTTGCCATGTTCCCCGCAGCTCTTCTCCATGAAGACCCGCCCATCGATTTCAACAATCTCCGCGGATATGCCCTGTTTGCAAACAGCGCAGAGGCTGGTCGTTTCACCCAGCTTGATTTTGTTGACCGCTGTCGATTCCATGATCTTTCCTTTCATCCAGTGGCTGCGGGAACGTGAACTGCAAGACTTTGTTCACGCCCCAGAGCGCTGCCAATATACCGAGAGTGGTGAATAGCCAGTATTGCCAATAAGAGCTGAAGATCTCTTCCCATCCCTCGCGCATGCCGTGGGCGATATTGACGTTCAGCTTTGGCGCCGTGGCCCACCGGCTGATCTGCTGTAGAACAAAGCCCGGGATAAACGCGTGGAGCCAGGCCCAGCGAGCGGCCCGAACCCGGTGGAGAAGAAACAGGCCCATGACGAGGCCGCCGAGATGGGTATGGCCGGAGGATACGGACCAATCTCCGGTCCAGCTCGCATCCATGAGCCAGAGCGGCAGGCCGGGAATCAACCAGAGGACCGCGATACGTACCAGGCCTGGCGAGGCGCACATCCAGCCGATCGCCAGGATGAGGTTGGCCATATGGCACCACCACAGGATATGCCCGAGAGTGTCGCGCTCCCAATGGGTATAGAAATGGAGGCCGATGAAGACCAGCGGGATCCAGCCCATCCTTCTCAGCTGCCTGGAAATCAATGGTTTCGAGCCGCACAACCTATAGCCATCCGTCCAGGAGAATCGAAGGCCCTGTTACGGACGTA
>JAKUSY010000777.1 GCA_022451445.1 Planctomycetota bacterium | reverse complement strand
GGCAGCCCCGTTTTCCGCGCGGCGGCGGAAGACTTCCCCAGCAGGCGAACGGCCCCGGCCAGCAGCCTGCCGGAGGCTCCGGCCCCCGCAAGCTCACGCAGAAGCGCCGTGTCAAGGACGCCCTTGCGAGCCAGGAAAACCAGGGCGTGGTAGCGGGCGCGTTCATCGCGGGATTTCGCAACTGCCTGCCTGCAAAGCGCCTCGACGCCATCCCGCCCGGCGAGGTCGTGCACGGCCCGCTCCCGAATCCTGAGATCGGGATGCGACAGGAGCTGCTCGACGGCGCCGTAGACGGGCGGACCATCGGCCAGGGATACCGGCGCGCGCCTCTTCGAAGCACCCCGCCGGGCCAGCCGCCAGATCCTTCCCCTGCCGTGCACGTTGTAGCTCTTGTCGACCCAGTCGGAGATGTAGACCGAGCCATCGGGAGCCGTGGCGATCCCGACCGGGCGAAAGTTCTCATCGCCGCGGACGATGATCTCCCGCCGCGAGATAAACGAGGCGCCGGCCGCCGTGAGCGTGTGGCGCTCGATGAAGTGATCTCCCCAGGAGGTGAGGAGCAGGGCGCCGCGGTATTCTTCCGGCAGGCCATCGGACTCGTAGGCGATGACCCCCGAGGGCGCCTCGCCGGTACCGACAAGCATGGGGAGGGTGTCGGGCAGCCGGCCGTTCCAGGAGCTGAAGGGGTGCTGGCCGCCGCGGCCGAAGCGGTAGCGATAGCCGTGGTCACCTCCGGGAACGATATCGAGCAGCCGGCAGGGCGGACGACCGTCCGGGTCATTGTCGACCGCGAAGAGATTGCCGAAGGCGTCAAAGCCGAGATGAAAAGGATTCCAATAGCCGGTCGCCACCCGGGTGAGAGCGCTGCCATCGGGACGAACCCGGTAAACGCTGCCTCCCTCGCCGCTGCCGGTGAGGGTCTTTCCATCGCTGCCGATGAGCTTGTAGGGTGCGCCGTAGTTCTCTCCCATGCCAAAGAAAACCGTACCGAACGAATCGAGCTCAAAGCCTGAGAGACCGTTGTGCGGATAGACGCTGCCCGTTTCAAGACGCACGAGGCTCTTGCGGCCATCGCTCTTGTGGTCGCCATCGCGGTCCTCGCAGAGGAACACCTCCCGGCGTGTGGCGAGCAGGACATGGCTGTCATCGATCAACTTCAGGCCCATGGTCTGCTGCAGGCCATCGGTGAAAACGTCGAATCGATCGGCCTTGCCATCGGAGTTCGAATCAGCGATCACCAGGATACGGTCGCTCGGATGGCCCTTGTAGTCCGGTTTCTGGAAATGCGTGTTGCTCTCGATGGCCCAGACCCGGCCTGCCGAGTCGATATCGATCGCCACCGGGGTGACGATATCCGGCTGCTCGCAGAAGAGCGTCAGCTCGAGATGTTTATCGAGGACCTCCGGCTCGGCTCCATGGGCTATCCCAAAAACTGCGGAAACAATAACCGCGGCTATAACTGTCCAGAAGCCATCCGTTCGCATAGAAATCTCCAGCTGAAGAGCCCTCCCGATGG
>JAKUSY010000776.1 GCA_022451445.1 Planctomycetota bacterium | reverse complement strand
CAGGGATCCCTGTGTGGGCTGTTCTTCGTTTCCGGAGCCGGGAATTTCGCCCAGACGGAGCAGGTGCCGGTGCAGATGCGTGTTCCCGAAGACATCCCGGAGGTGGTTTTCGCCGCCGCTGGCGTTCAACGCAATTTCAGCCGGACCCCGTTTTCCAGCCAGGGTCCTGTGAAATGGGAAACGGAGCATTACCGGGATGGCCTGGTGCAGAAGCCTGAAGTCTGCGCTTTCAATATGGGGCTGCCCCTATTGCAGCGGGATGGAGCAGTGCGACCTGCCGGATTGAACGGCAACTCTTTTGCCGGGCCCATGTTTTGCGGCGCGATCGCATTGATGCTCTCGGCTGATCCCGATCTGCTGCCGTGGGACCTCAAGGAGATCATCACGTCAACCGCCACCGATGTGGCCGCCAGGGGAGTCGATGCCCAGACCGGGCATGGCCTGATCAACTGTTATCGCGCCGCCAGGGAGGTCTTGAGACGCAAGGCGTTGCGGGAAGACCGTGATCCGGCCGCGTATACCGGAAGAGAGCCCGGCGATGAACTGGACCTCGCTTCGATGAAAGAAAGACTCTCGAAGTATCAAATTAAGATCGCCCGGGTTGTCACGGGTACCCAGGCAGCGAAGGCCGGGGTCCGGGCAAACGACGTGGTGGTGAGCTACAACGGCCAGTTGATCACGACGCCCACGGGATTGCGAACGGCGGTTGCTGCCGGGAGTCAGCAGAAAGCGAAAAAAATCGTGCTCGTGATTGAACGCGGGGGCGCCAAGATGGAATTTACCGTGAAGCCCGGCCCCCTGGGTGTCCAGGTCGCCGCCCGGTTTTCGGACCCCGTGTTCCAATAGCCGGACGCCGTTCATCGGGCTGCGCCTTGTGCGGGCCGGCTTCCGCCGACGAGAGCCTCATCGCTAAAGACGCCGGCCCCTGCCAGTAAGGGTTTGAGAGGTCCTGGCGAACGGCGTAGGATGGCCGCCATGAAACAAACCCTCCTGATAATCGCGGTGGTGATGGGCCAGGCTGTCTGCGCCGCCGGGACCGTCCTCTCGAAGGAACGTCCGAACATCCTGTTCATCTTCTCCGATGACCACTCCTTCGAGGCTGTCTCAGCCTACGGGGGACGCCTCAAGGACGTCGCTCCCACTCCGAACCTCGACCGCATAGCCGCCGAGGGCATCCGCTTCGACAATTGCTTCGTCACCAACGCCCTCTGCGGACCCTGCCGGGCCGTCATCCAGACCGGCAAACACTCCCACCTCAACGGCTTCCTGGAGAACCATCACGTCTTCAACGGCGATCAGCAGACCTTCCCGAAGCTCCTGCAGAAGGGCGGCTACCAGACCGCGCTCATCGGCAAGTGGCATCTCGGCTCCGAGCCGCAGGGATTCGATCTCTGGAACGTGCTCCCCGGCCAGGGAACCTACTACGCGCCGGAATTCAAAACTCCGGCCGGCAAGACCCCTGGAAAGCCGGGCGATTACGTGACCGAAGCCGTGGTCGAAAAATCCATCGCCTGGCTCG
>JAKUSY010000775.1 GCA_022451445.1 Planctomycetota bacterium | reverse complement strand
AGTCGATGGCGAGATCAAGGCGGAGGTCTTCGACTCGACCTGGCGCACCGGCCATATCGGCTTCTGGTCCTATAGCAACACCCAGGACTTCGAGATCGATGCCATCGTCATCGGAGAATCCGGCGGCAGTGAAAACTGCACCAACGACCAGGACGACGACGGCGATGGCGACGTCGACTGCGATGACGAGGACTGCATGGACAGGGAATTCTGCACCCCCTCGGAAATCAGCGGCAACAACCTCGACGATGACCGCGATGGCGCCGCCGATTGCGACGACTCGGACTGCTCCGAGACCGCCGACTGCGCGGTGCCGGTGGGCACCCGCCTGGTACGCGGGGACGCCAACTCCGATGGCAGCATCAACCTCACCGATGGAGTCATCCCGCTGCTCTACCTCTTCAGCGGCGGCGCTGAGCCCACCTGCATGGACGCGGCCGACACCAACGACACCGGCGCCATCGAGATCACCGACGCGATCATCGTCTTCAGCTGGCTCTTCAGCGGCGGAGCCGCGCCGGCCTCGCCCTCGCCCACCTCACCCGGCTACCTGGTGACAGACTGCGGCGCGGACCTGAGCGAGGACGGTCTCGGATGTGAGAGCTCGGCGGTGACCTGCGAGTAAGATTCGGTTTCTTCCCTGGCGGAAGGCTCCCCCTCGAACCGATTGATACACTCGAGGGGGAGAGGCCGCGCACGACATGGGCCGATTTTGGCTTGCCACTTTTTCCGCCAGCCTCGATCATGTCGAGTGGCATGAAAATCACGAGCCTGCTTGCACTGACCTTCACGCTGGCGACGCCTTTTCTCCCGGGAGCCGATGAGCCGATTCCAGGGCTTGTCGATTCCCATATAGCCGCCCGCTCCGCGGGAGCCCTCGCGCCTCGAAGCGACGATGCCGAGTTCTTCCGCCGGGCCCAGTTGGACCTTGCCGGGATCATCCCCCAGGGCTCCGCCGTCCGCTCCTTCCTGGGGAACACCGCCACCGACAAGCGGCGGGCTCTCATCGACGGGCTCCTTGAAAGCGACGAGTTCGCCCGCCACTGGTCTGACCTGCTCAGCGTCGAGCTGCTGCAACGGCAGAACCTCGGAAAAATATCCCGGGAAGAATGGCACGGCTATCTCTTCGCCTGCCTGAAGAAGACACAGCGCTGGGACACCATAGTCCGGGAGATGGTTACCGCCACAGGAAGGGGGCCTGAACGCCCGGCGATGAAATTTCTCGGCGCCGGCGGGCATCGCCGGATGACCGAGGACATCGCCCTGCTCTTCCTGGGAATGGACCTCGAGTGCGCCAGGTGCCACGACCACCCATCGGTGAAGGCCTGGACCCAGGCGGACTATTGGGGGCTCTACGCCTACCTGGGCTGGACCAAGGCGGCCACCAGCAGCGAGGACAAGAAAGAGTATTTCGTCGAGGTCCTCGGCAAGACCGAGCTCGAATACCAATCCGTCTTCGAATCGGTCGGCGACACCACGGGCCCCCGGCTCCCGGGGCTGAAAGAGAAGGCCATGCCGGTCCTTGCCAAGGGCGAGG
>JAKUSY010000774.1 GCA_022451445.1 Planctomycetota bacterium | reverse complement strand
GTTTTTTCAGTCAATTAAAGTCTACGAACCGCTCTACCAACAAATGACATAGAAGGGAAATGAAAGAAACGAGCGCTAAACCAAGAAATGGACTTTCTGGTAGCTTCTATGCGTAAGGTACACTGAGCGGTGCCGGTTAATTTGGTTCGGGTGGGACGAAGCAAAAAGAGAGGGGTATTTTCATGAACTGGTATCTCAAGGTTTTAAAAGAAAATTACGCGAACTTCAGCGGACGGGCCCAGCGTGCTGAGTACTGGTGGTACGCTCTAATTAATTCTATCGTCATCACTGTCATCCATTATGTTGATCTCCTGATTGGGACGACTATGGATTGGCAGCAGCTTGGTATTATTGGGGCAATCTACGCCTTGGCGGTAATCATTCCCGGCCTGGCAGTCTCTGTCAGAAGACTGCACGACGTAGGTAAAAGTGGCTGGTTGTTGCTTCTCGCCCTTACCGGCATTGGCATAATCCCTCTGTTCATCTGGCATGTCTCGGACAGCACCCCTGGAGACAACCAGTACGGCCCGAACCCCAAGGGAATCGGTGGTCCCGCGCCCGCAGCCGATGAGCCTGCCGCGAAAACCAGTGACGATTCCGAAACCGGCAAGGCTGAGGCCGAAGAGACTGGCGAAGAGGCCTGAGAGCTACGCGTCGCAATAACAGGATCCGGTGGTCCGAAGCAGGCGCCTATACTGGTTTCTTGCCTCGGTCGGCCGCTACTGTAAAATGGCGGACGTTATGATTGCGCGGATATTCCCCAGCTCCAAGCGCCCGGTTCCGTTTCCCCCGCCGACCAGCCGGTTCAGGACCGGGCTTTACACAGGAATCGCTCTCGCGGCGCTCTGCACAGCCGGGCTGGCGCTGGCTGAGCAGCCCGCCGAGGTGATCTTCGCACGCAAGGTGATGCCGCTCTTCAAGGGGAGATGCCTTGCCTGCCATGGCGAGAAGCCCGAAAAACTGAAGGGTGAATTTGACCTGCGCTCGCGCGCCGGCCTGCTCTCCGGCGGTGAGAGCGAGAAACCGGCAGTCGTCGCCGGCAGGCCGCTCGAGAGTCCTCTCTACCTCGCCGTCACGCGAGAGTACGAGGACGACTGGAAAGCCATGCCGCCGAAGAAGAACGACAGGCTCAGCGACCTGGAGGTGAAATACATCCGGGACTGGATCGCCGGAGGAGCGCCGTGGCCGGATGAGAAGCGGCTCGCCGAGCTCCTGGCGCAGAAAGATCCGTGGGCCGCCGAGGGCGGCGTCACGGTAAAGACCAGCGGTGGCCTCGGCGCCGAATGGACCAACCGTAAATACGACCCGCAAGGTCTCTGGGCCTACCAGCCTCTCAAGCGCCCGAAGGTGCCGCAAGAGAATGCCAATCCCATCGACGCCTTCATCGACGCGCGCCTGCCAGAAGGATTGAAGACGGCGCCACAGGCCGACCCGGCAACCCTCATCCGGCGCACCGCCTACAACCTGAGTGGCCTGCCACCGAGCCCGAAGGAGGTTGCTGATTTCCTCGCCGCCTGGAAAAAAGATACCGCCGGTGCCTG
>JAKUSY010000773.1 GCA_022451445.1 Planctomycetota bacterium | reverse complement strand
GCCCCGCAGACTGCATGTACCTCCAGTCCGAGTTCTACCAGCAGGGCCGCCGAAGCCAGAAGGCCCGGTCGCGGGGGAAGAAATTCCTGGTGCGTGTCGAAAATGACTTCCACTCAGAGGCGGCCCAGGGTTTCGCCTTCATGATCCAGGCGGATCTCTACTGGTGGTGTTCCCGCAACGGAGGACTTTCGAATCTCGCGATCGCCAAGGCCCTCGAGGCCTCGGCCTCTACCCCCGGACTGGTCATCGTCGAACAGGAAAACGAAGATCCACTGGCTGAATTTCTCGGCAAGCTGTTCAGGAGAAGCTCGAGGTACGCCGCCCTCGGAGAAAACGGGTTCGATGCGGACGCGCAGAAAAAAGTCCTGACGACGCTCGCCTCCTGTGCCGAGAAACACCAAGAAACCGACGATGCCGGAGAGAGCCGATCCTTCCTGGAAGAGATCAACTCTTATTTCGACCAGCTCGATTTTGAGGCCGACCTGGACTACTCGCCCCTCGAAGAACTCGAGGAAAAAACAAACAACCCCGCAGGAGAAGAGCGTGAAGGCGGCCTGGTCCTTCCCGGGCAGTGAGAGCCTCCCCTACACCCTACAGAGATGCGACCGCACACCGAGATCCTCATCATCGCCGCGACCGAAAACGAGCTGGCTCCCCTGAAAAACGATCTGCCCGGAGCCGGTGAGGGATTCCGGATATCCGCCACCGGCGCAGGAAAGGTCAGCGCAGCGCTGGCGACTCTCGAGCTCATCCAGCAGAAACGCCCGGACTGGATCATCCAGATCGGCTGCGCCGGAGCCTACCCGGGCTCCGGCCTCACACCCTGCGATGCGGCCATAGCGAACCTGGAGATCTTCGCGGATGAAGGAGTGGAGGCTCCCGGGGGGTTCCTCTCCATGGAGGACATCGAGCTGCCCCAGGCGACCAGGGGCGAAGACCGTGTCTTCAACGAGATCCCCGTCCATGCGCCCGCGAAAGAGACGCTCGAGGCAATACGATCTTCGATCGGCAGCGAGGCCCGCATCGAGGCGGGCCGCTTCTGCACGGTCTCCAGCGGCAGCGGAACCGACGCCGCCGCCGCCAGCATCGAAAAAACCTGGGCCCCTCTAGCCGAGAGCATGGAGGGCGCGGCGGCCGCCCTCGTGGCCTGGAAACACGGTATTCGCTTCAGCGAGATTCGCGGAATCTCCAATATGGCGGGACACAGGAACCGGGAAGGCTGGAAAATCTCCGAGGCCTGTGAAATCGCCGACAGGGTCCTGCGCTCCTGGCTTGAGCTGGAGAAGGCGGGCTCATGAAAACTCTTCGCGTAGGACTCTCGCCCTGTCCGAACGACACGTTCATCTTTCACGCCCTCTTCGAGGGCCTCGTCCCGCTGGAGGGCTACCGGCTCGAGCCCGTCTTCGAAGATGTCGAGACTCTCAATGTCATGGCGCGCGACGGCGCCCTGGAGATCACCAAGATTTCCTTTCACGCATGGGGCCACCTCCGCGACACCTACACCCTCCTGCGATCGGGCTCAGCCCTCGGCCGCGGCTGCGGCC
>JAKUSY010000772.1 GCA_022451445.1 Planctomycetota bacterium | reverse complement strand
TCGATCCGGCACAGGCCAGACCTTCGGCGACCGACTCTGAAGTCTTCGTGCTCAACCAGCGCGACATGGGCTACCAGGGTTTCGCCATCGGCGACGGCAGCCAGGGGAGACCCTTCGAGCTCGCGCGCGCCTACAATAGCGCCCGCAGGGTCGGAGAGCCCGTGCAATTAGGCAAGGGGCTCTGTCTGCTGCCGCTCACCAGGGCCGTTCTTCTGCTCGACCTCGCCCAGAGGGCCGTGCTGTGGGCATTCCAACCCGTCGCAGGCACCCTCGAACAGATCTTCCATTCCTCCGAAACACCTGGCGAGGTGATCGCCGTATTGGCCCGGGAGGGGGGGAAGCCCTCCCTGGCAGGGCTCTCCATAGCGGATGGAAGCCTGGACTGGAGCTATGAAAAATTCGACGATGGCCCCTCGTATTTTTCCATCTTCCGTGATGGACACCAGCTCTTCATCATCCACGGAAGTGACCGCCTGAAGCTCCTGGCGCTCGAGGTTCGCCGCATCCCCGGCACCGACAGAATGAGCGTGTCCTCTCTGTGGCCACAGAAGGAAATACACCTTGGCACCTACCTCGGCCGCCTGCGCAACCGGCGCCTGCATATCCTGGAGAACGCGGTCATCTTCCCCGACCCCGGCCAGTCGATCTCCATCTACGACCGTGTGAAGGGAACGCTGCTGAGACCTGTGGAGCCCAACCCCCTCAGCAGCTTCCTTGCCGAGAAGAGATCCTACCGCAGCGCCGTGACAGCCGGGCACCTGGTGCTGTTGACAGACGGTGGGGGCTGCGGGCTGAGCGGCGCCGCCCTCTCAGGCCAGCCCGACACCGCCCGCGAAAGGATGGGCCTTCTCAGCAGGTATGTCAGCGACCGGACAAAAGCCGGCGCCGTCATCGACCTGGCCCTGGCGTACTTCCAGGCCAATGACCACCACACGGCCGTCGTCCTGCTTGATCGCGCATTGAAATCCGAGGGAATCCAGAGTTCCGACGACGCCAGGGGGCGCGAGGACATCGCCTACCTCCTTGAGGGGATCAAACAGGAGGCGATGAAACATGTAAACCCACAAGAGATCACCGCCCGCAAGCTCGAGCTGCCTCCTGTCATCGATGGCAGGCTGGAGGACTCCTGGAGCTACGCCCACAGGGTGCTCCTCACCTCTCCCCGAAACCTGAACCTGATCCCCGCTCCCGGGCTCAGCCGCCAATGGGAAGGCGAAGAAGATCTCTCGGCTATCCTCTACACGGGCTGGGATGAGTCCTACTTCTATTTTGCCCTGGATGTAGAGGACGACGTTCTCAGGGCCTATGACCGCGACGCGGAAAACTGGAAAGGTGACTGCCTGCTGATCGGCCTGGATCCCGATGGGGATGGAGGCTACCGGCAGGGCAGTGACGACCAGCTGATGACCCTCGGACTCACCATCCCCAAGCGCCGCAAGGAAGCCAAGGATCAGGACCCCGCGGAGGGAGGAGAGGAGGGCAACCTCGAGGAAAGCGAAGAGGAGGACGATCAGCCGCAGGGACTCTTTTCGGTCAAGAAAAAGAA
>JAKUSY010000771.1 GCA_022451445.1 Planctomycetota bacterium | reverse complement strand
GCATGTGGCGGAGCTGAACCGTGCCGCCACCGGGATATCCCAGACCCGCCCCGTAATGATCCGGGGTGTTCTGCAAGGGGGCGGAGGCCGCGGGATTGTTCATCCCGCCAAGGGCGACCGCCGCCAGCGGCGGGGAGTCGAAGATCCAGTTGAAGACGTCAAATTGGTGGGTGCCCTGCTCCAGGACCAGGCCGCCCGACTTCTCCCGACGGAAGAGCCAGGGCTTGTTCTTTCGAGAGCTGGCAACCCCATGCCATTGGGCCCGGACAAAGAGGATCTTTCCAGGCTCCTTGCCCTGCAGGTAGCGAACGCTCTCCCTGTAGCGCGGATTGTAGCGGCGCTGGAGACCGCATTGGTAGAGCTGCCCGCGCGACTCGGCCTCCCTGCAGGCATCCCGCAGCTGCCGGCACTCCCCGACATCGAGGCCGAGCGGCTTCTCGCAGTAGACATGACGTCCGGCCGCGAGCGCCGCGAGGGTCTGGGGAAGATGCAGGTGCACGGGCGTCGAGATGATCACCGCGTCGACATCGCGGGAATCGAGCAGAGCGCGATAGTTCGTAAAACCCTGTGGGCCACCGCCCGCGTCCTCTCTCGCCCCGGCAATCCGAAGGGAGCGCTTGAGCTTCGCGGGATCGAGATCACAGAGCGCGGTAACGCGCGCGTTCGCTGAGGCGAGCGCGGCACCCAGGAGCTGCCGGCCCCTGTCTCCGAGACCGATGAAGCCCAGGCGAACCTCGGCTCCCGGGCAGGAGGAATCCGCCGCCCGGGTCGCGCTCAGTCCCAGCGATGCCCCGGCAACGCCGGCGGAATGAACGAGAAACTGCCGTCGGGAAAGATCCGATCTGTCTTTTCGATGATCGCTATCCATTTGTCCTTACCGTCAGGATACCAACCATCGTTTGTACCCTTTGCAGCCCCCAAAGGCAACGCCAACTGGCCGGCAGGCCAATCGTCTGAACCGAAAAAATACCGCACAACGCTCCAGGCAGGCTATTTAAGCCCTCTGAGAGTGTTGCCGCAGCACTTCCTGGAAAGAACCGTAAAGGGCCGCCTCTCAAGCGGAATCAGCTGCCAGATTCACTTCTTACCACCGCCGGATTTGTGCGAGAGGAGCCATCTGTATACCTCCTCGTTGGCGTAGGCCCGGCTCCAGGAGTTGTGACCAACGCCGGGGTAGAGGGTCAACCTGGCTTTTTTTCCACCAGCCTTCTCGATTGCCTTGATCATCAATTTGCTGAGATCTGCCTTCACCACTCCATCTGCATCACCGTGAAACGCCCAGATCGGAATATCCACCAGATTCTTCGCGCTCCCAGCCTTGCCCCCTCCGCAGATTGGGACCCCTGCCGCGAACAGCTTCGGATACCGATCCATCAACTGCCAGCTGCCGAACCCTCCCATACTGAGACCGGTAACGTACATCCGCCGCCGGTCGATCTTGAGGCTGCCGGCTACGTGGTTGACAAGCTGGTAGAGCCCATCGACCCTCCACCAGGTATCCTTGGGACATTGAGGAGAAATCACCACGAATGGAAAATCCTTACGCT
>JAKUSY010000770.1 GCA_022451445.1 Planctomycetota bacterium | reverse complement strand
ATGCGGTTCTTCAGGGTTTGATGCCAGCGTTCGATCTTGCCCTGGGTTTGCGGATGATAGGGGGCGCCGCGAATGTGCTCCATGTCGCGGTCGTCGAGCCATTCGGCCAGATCGCCGGAGATATAGGATGACCCATTGTCGCTGAGCAGCCTCGGTTTGTGGACGACATTGGCGCCGTCGCATCCTGATGCTTCCAACGCCAACTTGAGCGTTTTCGTCACATCGTCCGCCTTCATGGTGATGCAGAGCTTCCAGGCGATAATGTAGCGGGAATAATCGTCGAGAATGGTCGACAGATAGAACCAGCCCCAGCCGATGACCTTGAGGTAAGTGAAGTCGGTCTGCCTGAGTTGGTTCGGCGCCGTGGTTTTATCGCGGAACTCGTCTGCCGCCTTGATGACGACAAAGGCCGGGCTGGTGATCAGGTCGTGGGCCTTGAGAATCCGATAGACCGAGGCTTCCGAGACAAAATAGCCCTTGGTGTCCGTGAACCTGACGGCCAGTTCCCGTGGGCTGAGCTCCGGTTCTTCCAAGGCAAGGTCAACGATCTCACCGCGGACATCGTCCGGGATACGGTTCCACACCCGGCCAGGCCCGCTGGTACGGTCATCAAGGCCAGTTTTGCCGAAGGCCAGATAGCGGTCATACCATCTGTAGAAGGTCGTCTTGGCAATGCCCAGATTGGCCAATGTTCGTCTGGCGGATAGATGGGATCGCTCGACCAACCGGATGATCTCCAGCTTCTCGGATGCGGGATACCTCATTCCTCGTCTCCCCCATCCCCGATCATGCTTTTTTTAAGATGCCGGTTTTCCAGCATCTGCTCGGCAAGTGCTTCCTTGAGATTGCGGGCCTCGGCACGCAGCGTCTTCACTTCATTGCTGGTGGCCTGACGCGACGTATCGCCCGCCAGCCGTTTCTTGCCCGCTTCCAAACTCCTTTGACCAGCTGTAATACAGACCCTCGGCGATGCCTTCATGGCGACACAATACCGCGATGCTCTCCTCGCCACGTAAACCCGACAATACGATCCGAATCTTCTCCTCAGCCGAATAGCGCTTGCGGGTCTTGCGGCGAATGTCCCGAACGGCTTTCTCCGCCGGGTCTTTTTGGCTCATAGATTTCTGCCTCATCTTCGTTCCCTTCGGTCACTACGATGAGCCAGAAATCCTCCCTTATGAAAACACCTCAATGTGTCCCAAAGGCGCTGACGGCAGACACCGGGCGTCTGACTGGCGACCAGATAAGCGGCCCAGAACCAGCCGTTCAGTGGAGTGTGGCTACGCTCCATCACTGTTCCCACCGTCAGCCCGGTGTTCTTGCGGCACTTGCGGCAGCGCAGGACACCAGGGCGGTTTTCAAAGTAGAACGGCTCTCCCGTAGTGCCGCAGTGCGGGCAGGCGAAGCCGTCTCCCCAGCGGGCTTTCTCCAGGTAGGCAGCGCAGGCCGCATCATCGGGGAAAAGGCGCTGGAACTCGGGTAGCGAATGCGGGAATGGGAGATCGGCGCGGTCGAGAACATCCATGGCGCGCTCCCCTATATCCGGGT
>JAKUSY010000077.1 GCA_022451445.1 Planctomycetota bacterium | reverse complement strand
CGCGGCCGCCATGAGGAGCCGGGCTCCCCCGTCGCCGTCGATCGAGGTCCAGCCTCTCTTTGACAGGTCTACGACAACGGTCTTGCCGAGCTTGTAGACCCCTCGCTCAAAAACGAGGGTTCCCGCGTCGCTGGCGAGGGCCTTTTCGATGGCGGCGCTGTCGTCGGTTTTTCCATCCCCCCGGGCGCCGAATTCCCGCACGTTTTTTCGAGCGCCATCCGGCTGCGCGGCCCGCGCCGGGCCCGCCCCGGCGAGGGACGCCGCGGCTCCTCCCGCCAGCGCGGCCAGGACCCCCCTGTTTACAAAATCCCTGCGATCCATTGCGTTTTCCTCCAGCTCCCGGCTGCCGGCAGGTCCGGTCAGCCGACTGCCTGGTTGCGATCAGAAGCAGGCAACGATAACACAGCTCCGCCGGCGCCGGAGTCCCGAAATCAGCGCTTCCCCGGGGCGCGCCGAGGCAGGTGTTCTTTGCTGGAGTTAACCGCTCTGAAAGTTTAAGGTGGTCAGGGTGCCGGGTAGCCGGCGCCGGCCTTCCAGCAGTGTTTTTTTCGTGGAGGTCGGGAATCTTTTCAATCGGGGAAATAAGTCCGGATGAGCTGGTCACGAAGTGAACTTCGAGCGGGGGCTGTCTGCGCCTTCCTGGGCTTTTGCGTGTTTGCCGGGCCTCTTTTTTCGCTGCCGGGCCTCCAGGCCCAGGTTGCGGGGAAAAACAATCTCAGGCCTCCCGGGGTGACGCCCGCGGTCGAGGCCTCGATCAAGAAGGGCCTCAGCTATCTTGCTCGCGCGCAGGAGTCCGATGGCTCCTATGGAAAGTCCACCTGGAGCTCCAACGTCTATCCCACCGCCATGACGTCGCTGTCGGGGCTCGCCTTCCTGGCCAGTGGGAGCACCCCGACGCGCGGTCCCTACGCCAGGAACCTGCAGAAAATCACCAGCTACCTGCTGAACAATTGTGTCGGCACCTATTCCTACGCCCCCGGGCTGATCGCCAACGTCAACGCCCGCGAGCAGCGGCCGATGTATTGCCATGCCTTCGCGATGACCTACCTTTCGCAGATTTTCGCCCAGGAGAAAGACCCGCGCCAGCGTGAGGTCATCCGCAAGGTGCTCCAGGATGGGATCAAGCTCACCCAGCGAGCGCAGACCGATGAAGGGGGCTGGGGCTATTCTCCCAACGCCTATGAGGATGAAGGCACCCTGGTGGTCACCCAGCTGCAGTCTCTGCGCGCTTGTCGTGACGTCGGGATCTTCGTCTCGAAGAAGGTCGTCGAAAAAGGAGTCAAGTTCATCGAGAAATCAGCCAACGCCGACGGCAGCGTGCGCTACAGGATCAACAGCTACCAGGTACGTCCCGGGGTCACCTGTGCGGCCGTCGTGGCGCTCTGGAATGCGGGCAAATACGACGAGCCGTTGATTCGCAGGATAACCGACTACATGCATCGGAACATCGATCCCCAATGGGGCTATGGGCATCATGCCGAGTACGTGCAGTACTACCTGACCCAGGCCAAGTTCGTGCTCGGCGGCAAGCAGTGGCTGCCCTTCTACAGGCGAAGCGCCGAGATGTTCATCTCCGAGCAGGCGCTTGACGGGTATTGGGATGGAGCCGACGGCGGCGAGCTCTACGGGACCGCGCTGGCGCTGCTGTGCCTGCAGATTCCCTATAACCGCCTGGCGGTATACCAGCGGTGACGGCGGCGCAGGCGGCTGGTAAGGGCCCGGGTCCGGATACACCGGAGGGGATCGAGCTGCTCGACAGCATGCCCGCGCACATGGGGCGCCTGAGGAAAGAGGTGGGCGAGGTAATCGTCGGCCAGGATGAGGTCGTCGCACAGCTGTTGATGACCCTGCTCGTAGGCGGACACGCGATCCTGGAGGGGGTGCCGGGGCTCGCCAAGACCCTGCTGGTCAATACGATCGCCCAGTCGCTCTCCCTGGACTTCGGGCGCGTCCAGTTCACTCCCGACCTGATGCCCGCGGATGTGACCGGGACGCTGATTTTTCGAGAGAAGGTCGGAGCTGGAGAGCGCGATTTCGTTTTCAGGAAGGGGCCGATTTTCACGAATCTCCTGCTCGCTGACGAGATCAACCGGACGCCTCCGAAGACCCAGGCGGCGTTGCTGGAGGGAATGAGCGAAGGCCAGGTCTCCGTGGGCGGCCGGGCGCACACGCTCCCGAGGCCGTTCTGTGTGATGGCCACCGAGAATCCGCTCGAGCTGGAGGGCACCTATCCCCTTCCGGAGGCGCAGCTCGATCGCTTCCTGATGAAGATCTGCATCGACTACCCGGAATTCGATGAGGAGGAGAGGATCATTAAGCGGACGACCGGCAATACCGAGGCGGCGGCATCCGCGGTTCTCGATCGCGAGGTCCTTCTCTCCCTGCAGGGGATCCTGCCCGCGCTTCCTGTCACCGAGCATGTGCAGGCCTACGCGACCCGCATCGGGAGGATGTCGCGTCCCGAGGCGTAAGCGGCTCCAGGATGGGTCAGGGATTATATCGCCTGGGGAGTCGGTCCGCGGGCGGCGCAGGCGCTGATTCGCTCGGCCAAGGCCCATACGCTCCTTGCCGGCAGGTTTTCGGTGACTCGAGCCGATGTCAGGGCCGTGGCGCTCCCGGTTCTCAGGCACCGCCTGGTCCCCAGTTTTCACGCCGAGGCCGAGGGCCTCGGCCCGGATGAAATTGTCGGCATGCTTCTCGATGATGTGCCGACCTTCAACGCCAGGAATGAATACGATGAAGTCAGCCGACGGATTCTTCGACTCTGAGCTCATCGCGCGTCTCTCGCGACTCGAGCTGGTAGCCAAGCGCATCGTCGATGGCTTCCTGGCGGGAAAGAACAAGAGCTCCCGCCACGGCTTCAGCGTCGAGTTCGTGGAGCACAGGGAATATGTGCCCGGCGACGATCTGCGCCATCTCGACTGGAAGGTCCTGGGGCGGATGGACCGCTACTATATCAAGCGCTACGAAGAGGAAACGAACATCACCGCGTTGCTCGTCCTGGATGCGAGCGCCTCGATGACCTACAGCTCGGGAACTCTCAGCAAGTTCGAGGTTGGCGCCACGGCGGCCGCGGCTCTCGGTCATCTTCTGCATCGCCAGCGTGACGCGGTTGGTCTCGCGGTCCACGACCAGGAGCTCAGGGAATTCGTTCCGCCCACAGCCAAGACTTTCGCCCTCGCCAGCATCGCGGCGAGGCTGAAGGGTCTCGAGCCCGGCGGCAAGACCTCGATGAAGGAGGTGCTGGAGAGAGTGAGCCTCGAGCTTCCGCGCCGCTGCCTCTTTGTCCTGATCTCTGATTTCTTCGTATCGCAGGAAGAGATCGAGGCGTCCCTGGGATTCCTGCGCTACCGGGGCCACGATGCCGTCGTCCTGCAGGTCCTCGATCCCGACGAGCGCGAGTTCTCTTTCGAGTCGAATATTCTCTTCAAGGGACTGGAGGATGCCAGGCAGCTTCTTACCGAGCCCCATCGTCTCCGGGAGCGCTATCTCGAGGTTCTCGAGGGGGCCCTGGGTCATCTCAAGAAGACGTGCGAGGGCTGCGGCTTTGACTACCAGCTCATCACCGGCCCCGAGAAGATCTCCGAGGCCCTGGCGAAGCTGCTGGCGCAGAGAGCCCGCCGCCGCAAGGCCCCGGCGAGAAATGGATAGGGGGAACGTGAACCAGATATGTTCGTAAATGGTCTTCTTCTCTGGGGCCTGGCCCTGGCGGCCGCCCCGGTCATCATCCATATCCTGAACAAGCGCCGCTACCGGGTGCACGATTGGGCGGCGATGGACTTTCTCCTCGCCGCGCAGGTGAGCAACCGCCGTCGAGTGAAGTTCGAGGATCTCATCCTGCTTCTGCTTCGGATGGCGATCATCGGCTTCCTGGTGATGGCCGTGGCCCGGCCGGTGCTCAGGGGACTTGCCGGGTGGAGAGAGGACAGCCGGGTTGTCGTTCTCGATGACAGCTTCAGCATGGAGGCCGTCTCCAGCACCGGTAAGGTCTTTGACACGGCGCGGGAGAGCGCGATCAGCCAGGTCCAGGATGCGCTGGGCGGCTCGATACCCGTGAGCGTATGGCTGGGAAGCAGGCCTGGGAGAGAGGTTGGAAAGGTCGAGGGACAGGTGCAGGGTGGTGTCGTGGATGGGGGGAGCGCCTCCAGCGCTTCCGCCGGGGCGCGGGCCTCTCTCGCCGGGCGTGACCTGCTGGACTCGCTGCGCGATGAGACAACGAGCGACCTGTCGCTGGATTTTCCAAGGATCCTGAGAAAGCTGATCGATGAGGCGAAGGGCTCCGCCGCCTCCATTGTCCGCTCGGTGGTGCTCGTGAGTGACTATCGGGGCAGGGACTGGTTCGAGGAGGATGGGAGCCTGCGAGATTCCCTGGCGGTTCTCTTCGAGGAGATCGCCCGCGAGAAGAAACTGGCCGACAGCTTCAACTTCCAGTTTGTCGACGTGAGCTCCGGGTCCCTGGACAATACCGCGATCACGGGCTTCTCCATCGAATCCGATCCTGTGCTGGCCGGGGTGCCGGTTCGGATCGCTGTCGAGGTGACGAATTACGGCAAGGATCCCAGGGTGCGCGTCGAGGGAGACATCGAGGTCGGCGGCTCCGGCGGTGACGAGTTCGTCGCGCGGCACAAGATTCCCCTGCCGATGATCGAGAATATCGCCCCTGGAGAGACCGTGCGCGTGGAGATCCAACATATCTTTATCGAGGGCGGCGAGTATCCGCTCAAGGCCTCCATCACCCCCGATCGCCTCGTCCGGGACGATGTGAGCAGCCTGGTGGCTGTCGTTCGCGATTCCCTGGCGGTGGCGCTGGTCGACGGAGCTCCCTCACCGAACCGCTTTGCCAGTGAATCGGGTCTCCTGGTGGCGGCCCTTTCGCCGAGGGGGGATGTCCCATCAGGGGTTTCTGTCTCGCTGATCGAAGGCGAGGTGGAGGCGAAGGAGCTGGAGAATGCCGACTGTGTCTTCATTCTCAATCGCTCGAAGCTCAGCGTCTCCGAGCGGGAAGCCCTGGGTGATTTCGCCCGCTCGGGAGGCGGGATCGCCTATTTTCTGGGCAATAAGGTCAATGTAGACAGCTATCTCGAGCTCGCCCGTCCCTCCGCAGGTGAGCCGGCCCTCTTTCCCGCCATCCTGAAGGAGCCGGGCTCGCCGGGCGCGCGCCACTTCGATTTCGGTGATTTCCGGCATCCGACCCTGGAGCTGTTCCGCGGACTCAAGACCTCTTCTTTCGCCCACGTGGTGTTCAGGCGCTTCTTCCTGCTCGAGCCGCTGCCGGGAGCGAGGGTGGCGGGGAGCTACGACGACGAGTTGTCCACCCCCGCCATCATCGAGGGAAGGTATGCCCCATCTCTCGCAGACACCGGTGCCGGGGGGGATGGGAAAACCTCTGAAAAGGATGGGAAAGCCGCCGATGCGCAGCCCGAGTTCGATGGGCGCGGACGCCTCGTGGTATTCAATACCACGGCTGACAGGGATTGGGGTGACTGGCCGACCGACTATACCTACCCGATTCTCATGCAGGAGTGGGTCCGCTACCTCTCTCGCCGGCACAGCTGGGGGAGGATCTCGCAGGTTGGGGAGCTCCTCCGGCTCGAGAAGAAGCCGGGGGTGAACTACAGGATCGAGTCACCGCCTCCTGCGGATGAGAGCGCCGGGGCACCGGCGCCCGTCAGGTGGATCCGGCCCGGGCACGGCGAGGAGTACAGGCCCGAGCTGGCGGGTCTCTTCAGGGTCGCGGCGTCCGCGCGCCCCGGTATATTGGAGGCCGGCGAGTCCGCCCGCTGGTACGCGGTGCGCCGGGAAGATTCCGAGAGTGACCTGGGCGAATGCGATGGAGAGAGCCTGCATGAGGCTCTCGCCGATACCGGGATCCAGTTTGTCATGGGAGGCAACGTCGACGTCGATGCCTTCCGCAGGGACCAGGAAGGCGAGATCTGGCGCTGGCTGGCGCTCGCGGCCGGAGTCTTCCTGCTCGTCGAATTGTTCGCGGCCTGGTGGTTCGGCAGGAAAGTATGATGTTTCCAACACGACTCGAGGTGAACAAGTGAGCTCCTGGCTGAGGACTCTACTCGGACTCGAAGAGGGAGAGGTCCCCGCTGGAGGAGAGACCTTCTGGGAGTTCTCCAGCATGCCGCAGGGCTTCTGGCTGGCGGCATCGGCCGTATTGCTGCTGGCGAGCCTGGTCTTCATCTTCGCGCTCTATTTCAGGGAGCGCCAGCTGGGCACCTTCCAGCGCGCCTTTCTCGCTTTTCTGAGGCTCAGCTGTCTCATCCTGGTGGTCCTGATCCTCCTCAATCCGCGCCTGCTGACCGAGACCTCGATCACCCGTCCGGGCAAGACCGTCATTCTTCTCGATGATTCCGCCAGCATGCAGGAGAAGGACAAGCTCGGCGAAGAGGCGGCCCGGCTGGTGGCCGAGGTCACCGGTCTCGACCCCAGCACCCTGCCTACGCGCTCGGAGATCGCGGTGGCCGCTGTCGACAGGAAGCTCGAGGAGGAGGACGGGGAGTCTTCTCTGCTCGAGCGCCTCGAACGCAACAACAGCCTCGCGTTCTATACCTTCGGTTCCGAGCTCAAGGGGGTCAGTCCGTTCAGCCAGGGGGCTGTGCCCGCCCCGGCCCAGACCGAGACCAGGGTAGGAGACGCTCTCGTCGATGTCGTCGGTGAGTTCGACCGTGAGCCCCTCGCGGGGATCGTCATTCTCTCCGATGGCCGCAACAACTCCGGCGTCTCGCCGCTGAGGGCGGACGATGCCATCTCCCTCGACCGCAGGGTTCCCATCTTCGCCATCGGCGTGGGCATGGACAAGCTGCCGATGAACTTCGTCGTTGAGGAGTTGACCATGCCGCCGCTGGTCGAGGTTGATTACCCCCTCGAGATCGATGCGAAGGTGCTCCTCTCGGGTATCCAGCGCCCGGTCAAGGTTCAGCTCCACCGCAGCAGGGAGGATGGCCGCGACAGGAAGCTGGTGGATGTTCGCAACCTCACGCCGAAAAACAGGCTGCTCAAGGAGCGCCTGCGGTTCACCGACAGGCTGGCGGAGAAGGGGAAGTACCGCTACACGCTCAGCATCGAGAGGGACCGCAGGGAGATCGAGTGGAGGGACAACCTGCAGAGCGCGCAGGTGACCGCCGCATCCGAGTTGAGAAGGGTGCTGCTCATGGCGGGCCACGCGACCAACGAGTATCGGTTCCTGCGCAACCTGGCGATCCGTGATGACGGCATCCAGGTCTCCTGCTGGCTCAGCAGCGCGGATACCGAGTATCCCCAGGACGGCGAT
Source organism: Planctomycetota bacterium (assembly GCA_022451445.1). Classification (GTDB taxonomy): domain Bacteria; phylum Planctomycetota; class UBA8108; order UBA8108; family UBA8108; genus UBA8108. The sequence goes on along the minus strand of JAKUSY010000077.1, from coordinate 2,785 downwards.
ATTCTCATCAGCGAGCTGCCCCAGAGCAGGGAGGCCCTGCGCGAATACGACGCGGTGCTGATGCTCGATCCCCAGCCCTCGACTGTCACCCCGGAATTCCAGGAGGCGCTGGTGGATTTCGTTACCGAGCAGGGGGGAGGCCTGGCCTTCGTCGCGGGTGAAATCAATACCCACACCCTGGGAGGCGACGCCCGCTTCAGGAAGCTGCGAGCTCTCCTGCCCGTGGACCTTGGCTCGGGCCGGCTGCCCCTGGCCGGCAGGGTATTCGACAAGCCCTGGCTGCCGGCGCTTACCGCGAGGGGCCGTGCCTCCCCGCTCTGTCGCCTGAGGGATGAGCCGGTGGAGAACCTGGAGCTCTGGCAGCGCCTGCCGCCGTTTTACTTCTGGTACCAGGCCAGCAAGCTTCGTCCGGGAGGGGTCTCGCTGCTGCAGAAGGACTCTGACATTGTCGCCGCGACGCACCGCATCGGCTTTGCCGAGGTGTTCTACCTGGGCAGCGATGATTTCTGGCGCTGGCGCGCGGTTGATGTCGGTATCCATGAGCGCTTCTGGGCGGCGATCATTCGCCAGCTCTCTCTTGGAAAGGAGCAGGCGGGGACGCGGCGGGCGACCATTGAAACCGACAGAGACCGCTACAGCAGGGAGGAGGATGTTCGGATCAATGTGCGCCTGGTGGATTCCCGCCGCCGCCCGGTCGAGGGCCCCTCGGTCGAGGTCTTTATCGAGTCCGGCAGGAAGTCTGAAAATGAAGGGGAGCCGCAAAAGCCCGGAAAATCCCCCAGGGCGGGGGATGGCAAGAGCCGCAAGCGTCTGACCCTGTCGCCCGTTCCCGGCTCAACCGGGAGCTATAGCGGCATCTTCAGGACATCGGATGCCGGTCATTACCAGGTCAGTCTCGGCGAGGAGGCGAAGAACTTTTTCGAGATCGTCGATATTTACTCGGAGCTCGATGATCTCTCGCCTGATTTCAGGACGCTCGAGCAGCTCGCGGAATTGCGCGGGGGGCGTTTCTTTACAGTGTCGCCGGAGCTCGAGGAGCTCGGCGACGGCGCGCTGATTCCGGACGCCTCGATCAGCGAGGTGATTGCCCGCCGGGCCTCGACGGTCTGGGATTCCGCGATGATGATGTTCCTTTTTACGGGCCTGCTGGTGTTAGAGTGGATTCTCAGAAAGCTCTGGAGGCTCAATTGATGGACCGGGAATCGAATAGCCGTAATAATGGCCTCATTGGATCCGCAGGGGGTCCATTGGCAAGCGGAGGGCTATATGAAATATAGAGGCTCCACGGCGGATCCCGCGCCGGCCCTGAACAAGCTTTTCGCGCGTCTCGAGCGCAGGTATTACCGCCTGCTGGCCTGGCATGGGATCTCGTCTATCTTCCTCATGCTGGCGGCCGCCGCCGCTCTCTCCTTTATTCTCGATTCCGTTTTCGCGCTGTCCCTGGGATTGCGCCTGGCGATGCTGGTCGTGGCCGTCCTGCTCTGGATCCGGGTTCTGCTCCGGGGCCGCCGCCGCCTGCGCTCCGCCCTGTCGAGGGAGGATCTCCTGGCCGCCGTTGAGAACAGCTCCGAAGACCTCGAAGGTGAGCTTGCCAATATCGTCGAGCTGCGCAGGGATCTTGCCGGCGGGCGAGAGGGTGGGGAGGACCGCTCGGAACTCGAGCAGGAGCTCTTCGACAGGGCCCTGCACGAATCCCAGCGGGCCGTCAACGCCCTGGAGATCGGCGCGGTCCTGGATACGGCCTCGGTACGAAAGAACCAGCTCGCTGCCGCCGGGGCCGTTCTGTTCCTGGTGTTCTGCGGACTCCTTTTTCCGGCTCACGCGTCGCTCTGGGTCCAGCGCAACATCAAGCTCTCACAGGTTCACTGGCCGCGGGAAACGCATTTCTTCTTCGAGAGTTCCGAGCCCGTCCTGCACCACCCGCGCAAGGCCCGCCTCGATCTGCGCGGCTGGGTGACGGGCGCTCCCCGGGATGTCTTTATCGTCATCGATGCCGGGCTCAGCAGCCGCAGGAGCAGGCTGGTGCCGGGAATTACCCGGGAGGGGAGCTGGCCCGTGGCCTCGGTGGTGGAAGAGGGCGGCCCCGCTCCCGGAGAAAAATTCAGGGCGGCGGCGCTCAGCTACAGCATCCCAAGCGTCCTCGACGAGTTCGAATTTTATTTTCTCGGCGGTGATAACTACAGCAGAACGACCCGGGTCGAGGTTCACGATCGGCCGAAGGTCGTCTCCTCTGTTCTGAGGGTCCTGGCTCCCGGGCACACAGGGCTCGGCGAGAAGGAGATCTCGAATCCTGCCGGAGAGGTGGAGGTCATCGCCGGTTCGAAGGTCTCTTTCGAGGCCGAATGCGACCGGGAGCTCAAGAGCGCATGGGGACGCTTCGGTGAGGCCGGGCAGGGCGAGGCGGAGCTCATTGGCGAGAAGGGATTCAGGTACTCCTTCGAGGTGGATTCCAGCGGATTCCTTGAGGCCGGCATGAAGGGGGCCGAGTGGGGCTTCGCTAGTGAAGAGAGCCGGCTGGCTCTGGTCTCGCTGCCGGAGGCCCAGCCCGAGATCGAGTTGAAGATCGCCGGAGAAAACCGCGAGGTGACACCGAAGGGCAGGATCGAGTACAGCCTGAGGGCCAGTGATGATTTCGGATTCTCTGAGCTGCAGCTGCTCATCGGCGGGCTCCAGTCCGCAGATATCGAGGAGGGAAAGCCGAAGCCCGTGGAGCTTCCGCCCTGGGATGCTGTGCGTACCGACGAGGGCCTGGTGATCGAAATCAACGGCTCGATCGATCTGGTTC
>JAKUSY010000769.1 GCA_022451445.1 Planctomycetota bacterium | reverse complement strand
CCGATATCAGCGAGAAGAACAACCTCGCCGCCGCCAACGCCGATGTCGTCAAGCGTCTGCAGGCGGCCTATGCGGCCCACATCGCCGAGATCAAGAAGAACAGGCGTCCCACGGCCTCCATGCCCCGGGAAAAGGGCTCCTCCTCGGCCGAGCGGCCGAACCCGGGGAAAAAGAATCAGAAAAAGAAAGATCAGAAAAAGAAAAATGCGGCTGCGGGGTAAGAACCTACAGAGCCGGCATCGTCGCCCACCCTATCGACTTCCGCTCGTCTTCCCGGGCCTCCTCCTCGCGCTGAGCGCATCGGCCTGCTCCACGGCTGGTTCGGTGTACCGGGTCGAAGCGCTGAGCAAAGAGCAGGCGAGCGCCTACGAGCTTGACGCCTCCTTCTATACCAAGACCACCCTGGTCCAGGGCATCATCATCGCCACCTCGGACGGGGTCAGCGACCACGCCCACCGCGAGGCCGCCTACCAGTTCGACATGCTCATGAAGAGCATCGATGAAGACATAGCCCGCCGGATCCGGGAAAGAAAGGTGCTCTGCATTCTCATCGGGCACGAGGAGCTCACCTCGGAGCTCCCGCAGTTTGGCAGCGACAAGAAAGGCGAAGAGCTCGACTTCTACAATTGGCGCAGCAGGGGCTTCCTGGCCTGGCCCAAGGACCGGCCAACCGTGGTTTTCGCCGAGGAGGATGTCCTCGAATACGAGGGCGGCATGCGATTGGAGAGCATCCTGATCCACGAATTCGGCCATGTCGTGCAAGGAGCCGGGTTTGACAAAGAGCTGCATGAGCGCGCGAAGACGGCATTCAAGAACGCCACGGATAAAGGCCTGTGGAACGATGGCCGGGCAGCGCAGCGCTTCCGGAGAATCAAGAGCGTTGAGCCTGTAAGCCTGCTGGAAGCGCTGGTGAGAGCTTTTCCCGACCAGTCTCCCGAGCTCATCAGGAAGTGTCTCGATGGCGGCGACATCCTCGTCAACGGCATGCCATCGAATTCAAAGGTCAGGGTTACCCGTGACGACAAGGTGATCATCGTCTTTGGCGGTGAGAAGAAATGCTACGCCTCGAGAAACCATCTCGAATACTGGGCGGAAGGTTTCCAGACCTGGTACGACACCAACCGGACCATGGACCACGATCACAACCACATCCATACCCGCAGACAGCTCAAGAAATACGATCCTCTTCTTGCCGCGTTGTGCAGAGACGTGATGGGAGATTCCTCCTGGCGCTTCGTCTCGCCACGCAAACGAGCCGGGAGGGAACACCTCAGGGGCTTTGACCCGGACAAGGCTCCGAAGGTCGAACAGCTCGAACATATCAAGAAGGCAGCCAACGACTACTACGATAAGTACTGGAAGAGCTTCTGGAAGCGCCTGGCGGACAAACACTCTACCCGGGCTGCAGGCGCCTGATAATCCCCATTTACTTGCCCTCGATCGAATACCACCATTAGGATGAATTGAAGTACCCTGGGAGTTCAGGGAATTCCGTCTCAAACGACAGCCCGTAGAGCCTCTATGAAGAACCTCCTGGCGCCTGTCCTGC
>JAKUSY010000768.1 GCA_022451445.1 Planctomycetota bacterium | reverse complement strand
CTCGACCGGGCCGATGTGCTGATCATGTGGGTGCACGGCCGAAAAGGCGAGGTCTCCCCCGCGAAGGGGAAAGAGGTGCTGGAGAGGATAAAGGCGGGTAAGCTGCAGTTCATCGCCCTGCACTCGGCTCACTGGGCCACCCCCTTCGTCGAGGCCATGAACTAACTAACCATGCAGAACGCGAAGAAGGCCTTTCCCGCTCCAGAAGGAGAAACGGTCGAGTTCAAGCTCGTCCCGCCCGCGCGCCGCTACACGACGCCAAAAAAGAACTCCCTGCCCACACCGAGGTATTATCCGCGCAAATATCCCGGTGGAAAAACCGTGGTGACCGTTCACCTTCCCAATTGCTGCTTCCCGGGCTACCGACCGGATGGAAAGCCGAGCCATCTCAATGTCCTGAAGCCCGACCACCCCATCGCCCGGGGCTTACCGCGGCGCTTCACCATCCCCAATACCGAGATGTACAACGAGCCCTTCCATGTGCCCGACCCCGACGAGGTCATCATCGAGGAGCGCTGGCCCACCGGTGAGTGGTTCCGCAGCGCGGCGGTGTGGAACATCGACAAGGGCAAGGTCTTCTACTTCCGGCCCGGCCACGAGACCTACAAGGTATTCCATGAGAAGACCATGCTGAAGGTGGTCGAGAACGCCGCTCGCTGGCTCGGCGGACTGAAGAAGTAGCCCGCCCGCGGCGATCGTCTCAGTTCTTTCGGCATTCCAATACGAGGGCGTGACCAGTTTCATGAGCCAGGAAGCGGACATCATCATCATCGGAGGAGGAGCGGCCGGCTGCAGCGCGGCCATGCAGCTGTCGCTGCGCGGGAGAAAGGTCCTTGTGCTGGAGAGAGTCCTGCTCGGCTCGGGCTCCACCGGCCGCGCAGCGGGCCTCGGCGCCCAGCTCCGGGAGAGCCCCGATGAAACACGCCTCCTGATGAAGGGCATCGAGGTCGTCAAGGACATCGAGACGCGGGTGAAGAAAGAGATCTTCACCAGGACAGGCTCGCTGCATGTCGCCTCCGACCCGGAGCGCGCCGGGGAGCTCCGCAGCTTCGTGAAGATGGGCAAGGAGATCGGTTTTGAAATCGACCTGGTGGACGCCGGCTTCGCCGGGCGGCTCCGGGCCTGCATGCGCTCCGATGATCTGGTCGAATTCTGCTACTGCCCCACCGACGGGCACCTCGAGCCCAGCGAGCTGCTGAGCTCCTATGTCGAGCTCGCCCGCGCCGAGGGAGCCACCTTCCTCACCGGGTCCCCTGTTACAGATCTCCTCGTTGAGGGCGGCGCGGTCAAGGGTGTCAGCACCCCGGGCGGCGCCCATCATGCCCACGGATACGCCTTCACCGTGCATGAACTGGCCGTAGGAGGTGGATGATTCCAGCGCGTGACCGATGGTGTGGCCGTAGTTCAGCAGGATGCGGATGCCCAATGTTTCTCGCTCATCCTGGCTGACCACGTTGGCTTTTATGGCCATACTGCGCCGTATCACCTCACTGGATATTTCCGGTTCCACGTCCATTAGGGCTTCGGCGTGTTCCTCGAACACACCCACAAG
>JAKUSY010000767.1 GCA_022451445.1 Planctomycetota bacterium | reverse complement strand
AATTCGTGGGCGACCACCCCCTGCAACTCGTTGCGGTCCAGCTTGTCGATGCAGCCTCGGCTCACCGCCACCGCCGCGTCATCGATAGAATAGCCGGCGGCGAAGGCGTTGATATTGTCCTCATCCTGCATGATGTAGATATCGGGAACCGGCACTCCGGAGGCGATGGCCATCTCCTCCACCACGTTGACGTATTTCTGCTCGTCGAGATCGCCTGAGCCTCGGACCACCTTGACGGCCCCCACCATCTCGGCGACCGCCGAGCCGCCGGCGCTTAAGCTGAAGATCTTGACCAGGCACGCCAGCCCGCTGCAAAAGAACATGCCGCCCACCACCCACAACAAGGTCCTCGGCTGCCAGAGCTCGACTGCCGGAAACCTCTCCGGCTTAGCCTCATGCAGGTAAATCAGGACATAGGCGAAGAGAAAATACAGGGCCGCGATGATCCCCGCAACGGCCAGGAAGAACATGACCACCAGGCGTCCCGTAGAGCGCCTCGCCTTCTCCTGGTGGTCGAAGAAGTTCATAGCCATGGGCTGAACAGCTCCAGCTTAAAATTCGACCTTGGGAGCCTCGCGCCCGTCCGGCTCAAACCGGATATCCAGCTGCCCGACCTCGCTGAAGCCAAACATTCCGGCGAACATGACTGCCGGAAAGCTCTCCCGGGAGATGTTGAAGGACATGACGGCATCGTTGTAGGCCTGGCGCGAAAAGGCGACCTTGTTCTCCGTCGAGCTCAGCTCCTCCATGAGCTTCTCCATCGAGGTGTTGGCCTTGAGATCGGGATAGGCCTCGACAACGACATTGAGCTTGCCGAGCGCGCCGAGGAGACCCGCCTCCGCATCCCCGAGGGCCTGCATGGCCGAGGGGTCGCCGATCTTTCCGCTGACGGACTCCAGCGCCGACAGGGCGGTATTTCGGGCCTTGACCACCGCGTCGAGCGTTTCCTTCTCGTGCTTGGCGTAGCCCTTGGCGGTTTCGACCAGGTTGGGAATCAGGTCGTAGCGGCGCTTCAGCTGCACGTCAATCTGCGCGAAGGCGTTCTCGTACTGGTTCTTGCCCCGCACCAGCCGGTTGTAAATACCGACCAGTATCATGATCAGTATGAGTAGAACGACTCCGATAATTACCCAGACAACCCAGCTCATTGATCAAACCTCCAGCGTTAGAGTCGATTGCAAACAGTAAGGAAAACTTGAACTCCAGGCCACGACAACCGCCTATTCAATCCAGCCGTGGGCGTCACGGACGTCCATCATCGCCTTGAGAATGGTATTCCAGGTATCGGGATTCTCCAGCGTGGCGTTCGGGAACATGCAGCCGTCCCAGCAGATATGCCTGATACCGCGCGCGGGAGCGTCCCTGAGCCAGTAGCCCGAGCAATCGGTGATATCCAACTTGCCATTGGGATCGTCGGCGGGACAGTTCTTGCCGGTCTTTTTTTGTTAACCCTGGCGTTTAACCTCTTCGTCTTTCTTGGCAACGTGGATGGCGTTCGTCCAGGGTCGCAGTTTGGCGGTCTGCTCTGCATTGGTTGCGTGGATCTGTTCTGTT
>JAKUSY010000766.1 GCA_022451445.1 Planctomycetota bacterium | reverse complement strand
CGGATGACAATTGCATCAGGGTTCCGAATCCTGACCAGGCCGACTCAGATGGTGATGGTATCGGGGATGCCTGCGAGCGTGTTGATCCCAGGTACATCCGCGGTGATGCAAACGCTGACGGACAGGTGAACATCTCTGATTCGCAGAGTGTTTTCGGATACCTGTTCCTTGGCCGAGCTGAGCCGTCCTGTCGCGACAGCGCGGATGTCAACGCTGACGGCAAGCTGGACATCAGCGACGGGATTCGTCTTCTGCAGTTCCTCTTCAGTGGAGGGGCTCAGCCGTCGGCTCCCTACCCGGAGTGCGGCAGGGCTGAACGTCCAGGTGTCGGCTGCGAGGAGGCCAGCCTTATCTGCGCTGATTAGAGGTGGGGAAGGCCCCTTTTCCACCTCGAAGACCGACTTTGCTCTCGGTTGGTCTGCTTTCCTGAAGGGCGCCCGGTATTTTCCGGGCGCCCTCTTTTTGTTACGAACTCCTCGATTTTGGGGTACTTACCGGATATACGCCCGCGGTTTGAGGGCTTTTCATTATCAATTCTCGCCTCTTCAGGCCGGTTTTCCGTAGATGTCCGTAGAGGACGGCCTCGTGGCGAGTTTCAACCAACATCAGAAGGAATAGAAGCCGTGAAGAAGAGTACGCCGTCTGAAAATTACATGAGTTCGAAGCGCAGCGGCCTTCGCAGGGGGCTTTTTGCGGTCTTTGCGGGGATCCTGTTTCTGGGGGTTTTCGCACCGGAAAAGGCCTCGGGAGCCGACAAGAAAGATACAGCTGAGGAGCTTGCCTGGATCACACATGAGGAGCTTGTCTGGATCACACGATTCCGGCGACACCTTCGGCATGGGTGAAGCCCTTTCAGGTCGCGGCAGGTCGTGTCGCGTTCTTCGGCTTACTATGAATTGCTGGAAGAAGGGTGGACTCCCACTTATGAGTTCGGGATTAAAAAATCCGAATTCGTTAAGTACAGGAATCCTGACCGGATATTCATGTTCGGAAGAATATTCAAGGACCTGAGGGTCGGGGCCTGGGATCCCGCAGCCTTGAGGCAGGGCTGGTTCCTGCCGCCCCCTCCGAAGGTCGCTAAAGCTAGCCGGCCGAAGGAGAAGGTCGTGGTCAGGAAATCCGAAGGTCCGGATACGAAATCACCCGGGGCTCCAGAAACGGTTCTCTCCTCCCGGGCTTCAGCCGGAGAGAAGGAGAAAGAGCATGTGTCCTGGAGGGTTGGCAGGAGCTATCGGACGAAACGGGATAAGCGAAGCTACCCCGGGCGCCCAGGCGAGCTGGATGCCGGTGAATCCCGTTTCCCGAGGCGTGGCCCTGTCGGGATGGTCGTATCGCGTGATGCTTCGGACTCGCGTTTCCTGCGCGGTGATGTCAACCAGGATGGCCAGGTGAGCATCCAGGATGTGGACGCTCTCCTGCAGCATATCTACAACAAAGACCACGAGCCGGCCTGCCTCGAGTCCGCGGACGTGAACAACGACGGAGAGGTTCGCCTGGGAGACGCGCTCCAGCTTATCACCTACGTAACTCACGGCCTGTTTTCGCCTGCGGCGCCTTT
>JAKUSY010000765.1 GCA_022451445.1 Planctomycetota bacterium | reverse complement strand
GAGAGGCCTTCGGGAAGCGCATGAAGCAGATTGAGAAGGCCGTCGTCGCCGAATCGGCCCGCTGGGGAGACCTGGGGGGCAGGCGCAGGGGCTTCCTGGGGATCTTTGGAGGGGGACGTACAGGCCCCATGACCAGGGATGACCACTGGAAAAAAGAAGCGGGGCGGATACTGAATGACTACCTGCCTCTTCGCAGCGGGGTCGTCCTCTCCCAGCTCTGGAGCCAGGGGCTGATACCCGACATCATCCCTCCCCGCCACGGAAAATCCGCAGATGGGAAGGTAGAGCTCTCGGCCCCGCGCGGCAGGATCTATTACTGCCTCAACGGAAAGGATCCGAGAGAAGGGCTCGACGAGCTGAACCCCGCCGCCAGGGCCTACGAATCACCGATCGAGCCGGGAGAGAGCAGCTCCCTCAGAACGCGGGTTCGCTACAAGGGAGAATGGAGCGTCCTCGTCGAGATCCCGGGCCGTGTCACCGGCAGATGACCGCCTCGAACCGTCACCCGGGAGGATTTCCCACCGACGCCTGCAAGCTCCACATCGCCCTTGCGATGTTTTTTTCTCTCGCCGCCGCGGGCGGACGATTGTCGGCGCAGGAAGAAGAGAAACCCTCTCCGCCTCAAAAAAAAAGCCGGCCCGGAACCTACATCCTCAGAAAGCAGCCCCTGGTTGAGAAATGCGACGCTGATAAGAACGGCCTCCTCTCCGACACCGAACGCCGGGAGGCCCGCGCCCATATACGGGAGCTCCGCTCGAAGAGAAGACGCCGCGGCGGTCTCCGGCGATCGAGCAGCCCCGCGAAGGTGACAATTCCCTTTCCCGCCGGGCTTGTCCCGGCGAAGAGCGCTCCCGTCCCGGGAGCCGGACTTTACGATGAGAGCATGCTGAGAACCCTTCATCTCAGGTTCCCCCGGGACGACTGGTACGAGGAGCTCGGCGACTTCTTTCTGACGGATGTCGATCTGCCCGCTGATCTCGCCGTGGACGGAGCCCTGTACCGGGATGTCGGCATACGGTTTCGCGGCAAGTCCTCCTATTTCACTATCGGGCAGTCGGACAAGAGGTCCTTCAACGTATCCATCGATTTCACGTACGACAACCAGAGGCTCCAGGGCTACAGGACCCTCAACCTGCTCAATTGCCATGCAGATCCCACCTTCCTGCGCGAGATCCTCTATTCCCGCATCTGCAGGGATTACATGCCCGGCGCCCGCGCCAGCTTCATCAAGCTGGTCATCAATGGGGAAAGCTGGGGAATCTACGTCAACCTGCAGCAGTTCAACTCTGATTTCATGCGGGACTGGTTCGGCACCCCGAAGGGCGTGAGATGGAAGGTGCCGGGCCGACGCCCCGACGCGGCCTTCAACTGGCTCGGACCGGACAACTCGAAATACTCCTCCGTCTACGATCTCAAGGGGAGCTCGGTCGACCAGCCCTGGGACAGGCTGATGGAGGTCTGCGAGGTACTGGAGAAGACCCCTCCAGGGCAGCTCGAGCGAAAGCTCTCCGGCATCTTCAATACAGACCGGGCCCTCTGGTTCCTGGCCCTCGAGAACATCTTCT
>JAKUSY010000764.1 GCA_022451445.1 Planctomycetota bacterium | reverse complement strand
CCCGGGGGGCCTGGTACAGGTTTACCGGCACCGGCAACAGGGTTCGAATCACCACCCGTGATCCCGGCAGCGCCTTTGATACCACCCTGCGAATCTTTACGGGCGACTGCTCCACGCTCACCTGCTTCGCCGGCAATGATGACGACGATGGCGCTGAAGACAGGCTCCTGTCTACCCTGGAGATCGAAGCCGAGGCCGGCGTGGATTATTTCGTCCTGCTCAGCGGGTTCGCGGATGAAGCCGGTGAGTACGTTCTCCACCTGCTGGACGCCGTGCCCGGGTTGCCGGAGGAATCCGACGGCGTCGGGCCCTTCCGCCGTGGCGACTCAAACGGCGATTCGCAGGTCGACGTATCCGACGTGTCGAGAACCCTGGGCTGGCTCTTCCTTGGAGGAGTCGAGGTCCCGTGCCGCGCCGCCGCCGATTCGAATATCGACGGGCGGGTCAACATCGCCGACATCACCTGGGTGCTTGGCTGGCTGTTTCTCGGCGGTCCGGCCCCCAAGGCCCCGGTGGAATGCGGGCAGGGGCGCTATGCCTCCGATGCGGACCTCGGGTGTGAACAGGCCGGTTGCGGGTAATTCGGCAGCCTCCATCCCAGGTTCTTTGACACCGGCGGCGGAATCGAATAAAACCTTTATATGCGAACGAGCACTGGTCTCTTTCAGCTCGGCTATCTCATCCTGGCGGTCCTTGCCCTGCCTTTCTTTGCCTGCCCGGCGCGCTGCCAGGACGAGAATCTTGTCACTGAGGGCTTGAACACCCCCGATCCGCCCGCGGACGACTATCCCATCGCGGACTACGCGGAGCTGCTTGACGAGGAGCAGGAGAAGCGGCTCGCGGAAATCCAGCTCAAGTCCTACACCGAGCACGACACCCCCCTCGTTGTGGTGACCATCAAGAGGATGAGCGACTACGGCCCCAGGGACTGGTCGATCGAGCGTTTCGGTTTCACCTGGTTCAACAAATGGGAAATGGCCAAGGAGGGTCCTGAAGGTGAGCTGATCAACAGGGCGATCCTGCTGCTGGTCAGCGTCGGGGACAGGAAGGCGAGGATCGAGCTGGGCGCCGACTGGGGACGCGCGTGGGACACTCACTGCTCGCGAATCATGAACAATGCGATTGTTCCCAGGTTCAAGAGGGGTGATTTTCCAGGTGGTATCGAGGCCGGGGTGAAGGAGCTTTCCAAGATGGCCGGGCTGGATCCCGGCCAGAGTCCTCCCGGGAGCAGCTCCCGGGGGCGGCCCGCTCGCTCAACCGGCTTCGGCGGCCTGCCGATGGTGCCAAACGTCCTGGTCATTCTGCTGGTTGTCGGCGGATTCGCCCTGATCGGCATCTCCTTCAAATATCCCGAGAAGCAGAAGCAGCTCCTGATCGCGGGGATTGTTTTGATCGCCATAGGCGTATTCACCTACGTCATTGTCCTTGCGCTGCTCGCGTTATTGGGAGGTGCTGCCACCACAAGAGGAGGAGGAGGAGGAGGAGACTACAGCGGCGGCGGCGGCGGTTTTGGCGGCGGCGGCTTCAGCGGTGGCGGCGGAGCCTCCGGAAGCTGGTGATGGAAACA
>JAKUSY010000763.1 GCA_022451445.1 Planctomycetota bacterium | reverse complement strand
CCGTTCTCCCGGGAGCGAGACTGACAACATCGCCGTACTTGAAAATCCACCCATCGGCGATGGTCAGCATGAAGTGGCCGCCGGGGGCTCCCTCGAGCAGCTCGAAGCTGCCCGTATCATCGGTGGTGACCACCGTCCCCATTTTCCTGAAACGCTCCAGCTCACCCCTGACCGCCTCGATGAGCGCGGGTATATTCGGCATCTGCCCCCCCTGGGGAACGACGCGTTCGAACCGGCGTATGAGCACCTCGATTTCGCCCGTTGAATAGAGCCGGACGGTGGCGCCGGCGATTCCCTGACCTTCGCCTACGACCCTCCCCCTCAGGAGAGGTTCAGCGGGCGCCTCCTCTTCCTCCTCCTCCTTCTCTTCGCCCTCCTGCCCCGGGACCTTCGTCCCGGCCTCCGCGCCGGCTTTCGAGCCGGAGGTTTCGGCTTCGCCCCCGGCGGCGACTTCCTGCTGTCGAGTCCCGTCGAGGATGTAATCTTCGCTACCCGAATCCCTCAGCAGAAAGAAGGTGATGATCCCAACTATCGCGACGGCGAGAACCAAACCTGTCAGTATTTTGCGTTTCATGTCTTTCCTGGTCCTGTGCGGGCAGGTAGCCCAGCGGATATTGCTCCAGGTGTGCCTCGGACACCACGTCCGCTACCCGGGAGCTTCATTGTATTGTATTCATCCGAAGCCCCGGACCACAGATCACAACGCCAATTCCGACAAAAACTGACAGGACACCCCTTCGGCCTCAAACCGCCTCTTCAGGTTTTAGAAGGGCTTCCAGCTCATCCAGGAGCGCCGGTAGCCGCTCTCCCGCCTTGCCTTCGATCTGCAGTTCGAAAATACCGGAACCTGGAGTCGTCTCGAGATTGATCTCGACACAGAGTCCCCCGCCCAGGCTTACCATCGAGGCCAGCCCCGCGGCCGGATAGACCGTCCCGCTGGTCCCGATGCTGAAAAACACCGCGCAACCATCGCAGACGTCGGGAATTTCCTCCTCCATGAAGAAAGGAACCTCGCCGAACCAGACGATGTGAGGCCGCATGGAACCCGAACAGGACCGGCAGCCATCATCAAGCGAGATGTCTCCCATCCATTCGACCACATCGGAACACTCGACGCACCTGGCCTTGTAGAGCTCTCCATGCATGTGAAAGACCCGCCGGGAGCCGGCCCGCTCATGAAGATCATCGACATGCTGGGTGATGAGGGCGAAGCGGTCACCGAAGAGACTCTCGAGCCGCACCAGCGCCCTGTGCCCGTCGTTTGGCTGGACTGTAGCGAGGTGGGCGCGCCGCGTATTATAGAATTCATGAACCCGTGATGGATTCGTGGCGAAGGCTTCCGAGGTGGCCACCTCCTCGAGGGAATAGTCCTCCCACAATCCTCCTCTGTCGCGGAAAGTCCTGACACCGCTCTCGGCGCTGCTCCCGGCTCCAGTCATCACCGCAACTCGGCCACCCTCTCCGATGGCATCGATAATTCTCCTGGCTGCATCCTTCATGTGGAAAGTTTGAAGCCTTGAAGCTCCTTTATCAACGTCCGGGTTGCAGAAGTCTCATTCCTCCGGGGCGGGATTCTCCCGGC
>JAKUSY010000762.1 GCA_022451445.1 Planctomycetota bacterium | reverse complement strand
ATGACGGTCGTCTTCTCCGCGGTGCTGAACAACGTTACCGCCATGATCATCGTAGGCTCTCTCAGCGGGGTCTCGCTCAAGAAGCTGGGGCACGGGGATAAGCTCCTGGGCTTAATGATGGACGAGGGGCTCATGACGAACGTAGGGGGGCTACTGACCCTGATCAGCTCGGTTCCCAATATCATCGTCGGCAATGCCGCGGAGATAGCCTTTGTGGATTTCTTCCTCAAGTCGGGTGTCTACGTCCTCGTGGCGACGGTGGTGACGATCGCCCTCGGCGCCAGGCTCTTCGGCATCCGGCGGTTGACCACCGAGGCCGATCGTGAGCGGGCGAAGGAACTGGTCGAGGGCTTTGATGAAAACGATGGTATCGAGAGCAGGTTCTTCTTCTGGTTAGGGGCCGCCATGACAGTGCTCTTCATTTTCACCATCGCCGCGACCTCGGTGCTTCCCTACGTCAGGGACCTGGGAATGGGCTTCGTCGCCCTGAGCTTCGCCGGGATCATGCTCATTCGTTACAAGGCTGTCGCAGACAGGTTCTATGAAGCCATCGACTGGGATCTGCTCGGTTTTTTCGCGGCTCTCTTCGTCGTGATCAACGCCATGGAGCATGCAATGGTGCTCGAGCTGATCGGTACGGGACTCACCCCGATCATCGAGGCTCCGCCGCAGCTCGCCGCCGCCGGTCTCCTGGCTGTCTCCGCCGTCTTCAGCTCGGTTACGGACAATATTCCCCTTGCCGCGATGCTTGCGAAGATCCTGGAGGGACGGGAGGCGCTGGGGACGCCTGTGTCCGAGCAGCTCTGGTGGTCAGTGATCTTTGGAGCCAACCTGGGGGGGAACCTCACCCCGATCGGATCGGCCTCGACCCTCGTGGCGGTGACGATTATCCACAAATACGATCTCAAGCTCACCTTCGCCGGGTTCATCAGGAAGGCGTTCCCCTTCGCCCTCGTTCACATAGTGCTTGCTATCGTGTATGTCCTGCTGTTTTTTCCCTCCGGGTGAAGGGCGTAAAAATAAGCCCGGCTGCTTGATGATTCGTTGAGTTTAACTTGCTGAGTTGCTCTAATTTAAGACCTGATTGTTTGGGATGCCGCTAAGAGGGGGCGTTTTTTTTTTTTACGCCCGGTCAGCTTGCTTACCACGACTTGAACCTCTTCGCTGGATAGAAATAAGGGAAGTGCTTCCGTGAGAAATATTTCAAGGACATTGTTTCTTTCGCTGCTCTGTATTTCTCTCTTTTCTTCGTCCGTTCTCGCGGAGGGTGACTGGGAGATTACTCCCGAAAGTGAGCGGGCTCTTCAGAAGGGCCTCGCATGGTTGTCCAGGAACCAGGGCCCCGAGGGGAACTGGCATTCCAACGATCTCGGGCTTGTGGGGATGGGCGCCCTCGCGTTTCTCTCGGCCGGCTACCTTCCCGGAAGGGGCAGGTACGGGGGTACCGTGACAAGGGCCCTGAAATACGTGACCAGGAACGCCAAGCCTTCCGGCCTGCTGAACATCTCTAACGCCCAGCGTGACATGTACAATCATGGTCTCGCCACCTTCGCCCTTGGCCAGGCCTACGGGATGACCAATGAC
>JAKUSY010000761.1 GCA_022451445.1 Planctomycetota bacterium | reverse complement strand
ATCGCCGCGCCCGTGGCGATCAGCTTGCGCTCACGCGGACGTTTTCGAAGCTCGATGAGAAAGAGCGCGAGCGCTCCCGGCAGCAGCATCAGGCCGTTGTGCCAGGCAATCAGGCAGTTGAGCGCGAAGAAGAGACCACAGTAGAGCCAGGATCGGCGCGCAGGCTCGCGGATGGCCCGGATCATCCAGAGGAGGAAGAGCGGCATCGCTCCGTAGCTCGAGAGGTTCAGGTGCTCGAGGCTCTGTTCGAAGTGCTGCGGAAAGAAGGCGAAGATGAGTCCGCAGAGGAAGGCGCCCCGCCAGTCACCCAGCAATTCCTTCGCCAGCAGGTAGGCGCCGAAGGCCGCGAGGATGAAGCCGCAGAGGGTGGCGAGCGAGAGGGCGGCGCCTTCGCCGAGCAGGAGCAGGAAGGGCAGGGTCAGCAGCGTGTTGGCCGGCGAGTGGGTATGGAAGGCGAGCGAGGTCTCGGTTCCCGAAAAGAGCATATCGGTCGAGTAGGGGGAAACTCCCTGCTCGAAGAAAGAGGTCTTCCACAGCCAGAGGTTCCAGTAGTTCTGGAAGAGGTCGTTGTTGCCGCCCGGGACGTGGCTGGTAAATTGCGCGGCGAGCGGCCAGGTCAGGATGATGGCGATGAGGGTGTAGACCGCGAGGATCACCAGGCAGCGGGGCTTCTGATTCACTTCAGCGTTCATAGAGTGGAGTCTCGATCTTCCGCTTCATGCCTGCCGGTACCGGCGGTGCCGTCGGAAACTATGACGATTTCCGCCGCCGGGATATTCACCCGGGCCATTGAACACCAGTGCGCCCACCACGACAATAGACGAGGACGGCAGGGCTCAAGGGCTCGCCGGGGAAACCCCTCGCGAAGGGCTGAAAACCGCGGAGATGGCGGTTTTTCAGGAGCCCGCGGGGGTATCGGCCTGTTCTTCCAGGAGGACCGTGATGTCCTCTACCAGCCGGTTGACGTCCTGGGGGAAGGTGCCGTTGTAGACCCCTCGGATCAGGTTCTCCTTGTCCACCAGGATGAGGTTCTCGGTGTGGATCAGGGTCTTGTAGTCGTCGTCCCGGTTGTCGGTCACCGCGAAATAGGACTTCCGGGCCAGGTCGAAGATGTCTTTTTTCGCCCCGGTGAGGAGGTACCACCTCGCGGCGTTGATACCCTTCTGTTCCCCGTAGGCCGTGAGCGCCTCGGGTGTGTCGATTCCCGGGGTGACCGAGTGGCCGACGAGGCGCACCTCGTCCCGGTCGCTGAAGTGGTCCTGCACCTTTTTGAGCTGCTCGGCCATCTTCAGGCAGATTCCCGAGCAGCTGGCGAAGAAGAAGTAGGAGACGTAGATCTTGCCGTCGAGGTCGGCGAGGGCGCGCTGGTTGCCGCGCTGGTCGGTCAGCTTGAAGTCGAGGACGTGGTGGAGGTCGTTTTCCGGGATCGGGTCTTCATGAAGCCAGACAGGCAGCAGCTTTTTGCTGTTGTAGACCGGGAGTTTCGATTTTTTTCGAGCGTGCGCCCCAGGGGCGTTCTCATTTTCCGCGTCCGCCTGGTGGCCCGCCGGCTTGGTGCAGCCGGGCGCGGTGAGAGCCGAACAGAGAAGAG
>JAKUSY010000760.1 GCA_022451445.1 Planctomycetota bacterium | reverse complement strand
CAACGGCCAAATTCATTCTTCGATCCCATCAGGAACTCGCCTGCCTTGATAGGCACCAGCTTCATTCCAATCGAATTCTCCAGGCTGGCGGAACCGACCCCTTCAGCCGTCTTCTCACCCTCCTGGCAGAAACAGAGAAGACAGGGAGACAGCACGAAGAGCACAGCGGAGATCGAGGCCAGCGGCGTCCGGCGGGAGATTGCGCTTTCAGGTCTTAACATCGGTTACCAGCTTCCAATAGGTTGAAGATCAGGATTGCAAATCATGCAGGACGCATCATGTTAAGAGTTCTCCGGCCCAGTGACAAGGTCCCGCAGGGGCGCGGGGGCTCGAGCGCCGGCCGTCGGAGAGCCCCGTGGAAAACGATACAGAACAAATTATTCTCCGGAAGGAATTTTGGTAGACAGTTTTTTCCCCCCGGCGATTTAAAATATCCCGTCTGTCATGAAAAAACAGGTCTACCTCGACTACCATGCGACCACACCGGTCGATCCCCGCGTCCTCGACGCGATGCTGCCCTATCTGAAGGACTCCTTCGGGAATCCCTCCAGCAAAACGCATCCCTTCGGGTGGGCCGCCCGCGAGGCGGTCGAAAAGGCGAGAACCCAGGTAGCCTCCCTGCTCAATGCAAGCTCCGGAGAGATCTACTTCACCGCGGGAGCGACGGAATCAAACAATATCTCCCTGCGGGGAGTGACGCGGCAGCCCCCGGGTGAACGCGATCACCTCCTCACCCAGAGCACAGAGCATCACGCGGTGCTCGACCCGCTCAGAAAACTTGAAAAAGAGGGCTGGAGGCTCACCGTACTGAACCCGGATTCAGAAGGCTTCATCAACCCCGGCGCCGTGGAGGAGGCCATCGATGAGCGCACTCTCCTGGTGAGCATCATGGCCGCCAACAACGAGATCGGCACTGTGCAGCCCCTGGAAGAGTTGGGGCGGGTCGTCAACGAGGCCGGAGCCCTCCTGCACTGCGATGCCGCGCAGGCCGCCGGCAAGATCGAGCTGGACGTCGAGAGATCCGGGCTCTCGATGCTCTCCATCTCCGGCCACAAGTTCTGCGCCCCGAAGGGAGTCGGAGCGCTCTACAGGAGAAAAAGAGGAAACCGGGTCCGGCTGGACCCCCTGGCCCTTGGAGGCGGACAGGAGGAGGGGCTCAGGCCGGGAACCCTCAACGTTCCGGGCATTGCCGGCCTTGGCGAGGCCTGCAGGATCGCCTCAGAGGAGCTGCGGGAAGAGGCGCAGAGAGTCGGTCGTCTGCGCGACCTCCTGCTCGAGGGAATCCGCGGGGGAATCCCCGACGTAACGGTGAACGGTCCGGCCGACCTCGAAAAGAAGCTCCCCGGGAACCTCAGCCTGAGCTTCAAGGACGTCGATGGCAGCGCCCTCATCGTCAGCCTCGGAGATCTCGCGGCCTCCGCCGGCTCCGCCTGCACCGCCGGCATCGCCGAGCCCTCCTATGTCCTCAAGGCGAGCGGCACTCCGATGGAGCTCGCCGTCTCCACCCTGCGACTCGGCCTCGGCCGGTTTACCACCGAAGAAGATGTCAGCTACGCGACAGGCCGGATCGTCGAAACCGTGGGCAAATTGCGCA
>JAKUSY010000076.1:2752-10099 GCA_022451445.1 Planctomycetota bacterium | reverse complement strand
TGGAACGACGCTGGATACCGCCTGCAGACTGCAGCGCTACGTGGTCCAGGAGCTTGCGGGCACCTTCCGGAAGGGCAAAGGCACCCCCGGATTGCTTGCCGCACCCGCCGCTCTGCTGTCGAATAAGCATGGAGCGACGATCTTCGCGGTGGTGCTGGCTGGCGCCATGGCGGCTATGCCGGACCTGTCGACAGAAAAGAAGATTGAAACGGCCCAGAAGGATGTCAAGGAAGCTCAGGTGGCTTTGGATGCAGCCATGCCCGGCGGGGCAGAGGTGGATTTAGTTGTTTTGACGGTCGACCTGGATAAGAAGAAGAAGACCCTTGATAAGGCGAAAGAGGGCTGGCCCTGGGCCGGCGCTGGCAAGGGCGGTCTCATCCTCTGGCCCCTTTTCGGAGCGACAAACCAGCTTCTCGCCGGGCTCGCTTTCCTGGTCATCTCGTTCTGGCTCTGGAGAAGAAAGCTGCCCGTGGCATTCGTGGCCCTGCCGATGGTCTTCATGTTGATCGTTCCGGCCTGGGCGCTTGTCGTTCAGTTGAAAGGTTTCTTCGGATCCACGGCTGGCGCGGAAACCAACTGGCTCCTGGTATCGGTCGCCCTGGTGACCCTCGCCCTCGAAGCCTGGATGGTCGTCGAGGCGATCCTCCTGTGGCCCCGGGCGAGGGGAGTACTCGAGGATGCACTGTTGCCGCTTGGGATTCCTGCTGGAACCGGCGAGGTCGTTGCTCCCGGAGATGAGGGTGGACGTTCATGCTGAGTTTTTCCCGGCCGGGCAGGCGGGGATTGCTGGTCCTCACGGTCCTGGCGGTTTTTCAATCCCCCGGGTTTTCTCAAACCCGCTGGCACAAGATGGATGTCGGCCCCTTCTTCAGCGCCACCTTCCCGCCGCGGCGGGGCAGTGTCGCGGCCCATACCCACAAGGGGATCGCGATCCGGGTGTCGAGAGAGCCGGGCGCGGCCGCCTGTTTCGATACCGAGCTCCTGAGAATGAGCGCCGGCTGGGAAGGCTCCTTCGTTAACTTCAATAAGAACAGGGAAGGTCTCGGCGGGCTACCGCAGATGGGCGCCGACAGTCTCTTTTCGAACCACCCGGTCTGTGGCTGGGTGAAAGACGGCGAGTTTCGCGATCCCCGCAAGCGGCCCTTCGGGCCCATGCCTGATGCCATGGGAAAATACAAAGGACTCTACCGCAGCGCGAAGGGAACGGTTCTCTCCTACGAGGTTGCGGGAGTGGGGATCCTGGACCTGCCGGGTATCGAGAGAGGTGAGACCGCGGGAGTTTTTACCCGCTCCATCGAGGTCGGGAAGGCCGCCCACAGCCTGTCCATGATGGTCTGTTCGGCGGTGGGGGACCAGGTCGAACTGGCCCCGGCAGCCGGCCTCGAAATGATGGCATTTGAGAAAAACACGGAGATGACACTCATCGCCGCGCGCGACGGGAAGCTCTCGGTGCGCACCCTCGAGAAAAGGAAAAACTCCCGGGTGATCGCCCTCGAGGTGCCGCCGGGCGAGCAGCCGCGGCGGGTCAAGGTCTTCACCTGGCATGGAAAGAAAGAGCTGCTCGCCGCTGCCCTGGGCCTGGTGAGCAGGAGCCCCGCGGCTGCTGAGTTTGCACCGCTGCTCGAGGGCGGTCCGAAGATGTGGGGCGAGCCGCTTATCACGAAAGGCGTCCTCGGGGGCAGGGGAGCCTACGTTGTCGACACCCTCACGCCGCCTTTCGACAATCCCTTGAAGGCGATGCTTTTTTTCGGCGGGCATGATTTCTTCTCGAATGGAGACGCCGCCATTTGCTCGGTCTACGGCGATGTCTGGATCGTCGGCGGGATCGACGAGAAGCTCGAGCGCATCACGTGGAGGCGCTTCGCCACAGGGCTCTTCCAGCCGCTGGGTCTGCGAATTGTCGATGACAGGATCTACGTGCTCGGGCGCGATCAGATCACCCGGCTCCACGATCTCAACGGAGACGGCGAGGCCGATTACTACGAGAACTTCAACAACGGCTGCCAGGTGACCCCGCACAGCCACGAGTATACGACCAACCTGCAGACCGACCCGGCCGGCAACTTCTACTACATGAAGTGCTCCAACGATTCGCGCTCGGAGCACGATGGAAGCGCCATCAGGGTTTCGAAGGATGGGAAGAAGTTCGAGCTCTTCGCCACGGGCTTCAGGAATCCTAACGGGCTCAGTGTCGGTCCTGACGGAACAGTCACCGTCGGTGACCAGGAGGGAACCTGGGTTCCCGCCACGAGGCTCGACTTTGTCAGCAAGGGAGCCTTCTGCGGCTACATGCCCTCGCATCATCGACCCACGGCTCCGAAGGTCTACGATCCGCCGCTGTGCTGGATACCGAAAAACGTCGACAATTCCGCCGGTGGCCAGGTCTGGGCCTCGCCCGAAGGCTGGGGGCCGCTCAGCGGCAAGCTCTTCCATCTCTCCTACGGCAAGTGCCGGGCGCTGCTGGTGCTATTCGAGGAGGTCGATGGCCAGGCGCAGGGCGGGGTAATTACCATGCCCTGGAAATTCAGCGCCGGCGCTATGCGCGGCAGGGTCAATCCTTCAGACAGGCAGCTCTATATCTCGGGATTGAAGGGTTGGCAGACGACCTCTCCTCGTGACGGCTGCTTCGAGCGGGTGCGCTATACAGGCGCCAGGGTCTACCTGCCCGTGGCCCTGGCGGTGAAGAAGAGCGGGCTCATGCTGACCTTCAGCGAGCCGCTGGAGCCGGAGTCGGCCTCGAGTCCATCTCGCTATAGCGTGGAACGCTGGAATTACCGATGGACAAAGAACTACGGTTCAAAGGACTGGCTGTTCAGCAATCCCGATAAGATGGGGCACGATCGAATGCAGGTCAACTCGGCGAAGCTCAGTGCCGATGGCCGGAGCGTATTCCTCGAGATTGCTGGCCTTGCGCCCGTCATGCAGATGCAGATTCGCTACCGGCTCCGCTCCGTTGACGGCAACGATGTCCGCGGCGACATTTTCCACACCATCCACAAGCTCGGTGCCGACTGAGAACCGCCGGGCTCGCCCCGGTTATTTTTTCTTCCTCGGGGCGTAGTCCTGGTTGAGCTTGAGGTCTTCCTCGCTTGGCTTCGGAGTGTCGACTCCACCCTTGGGAACCTCGGCGCCCGCTACCCAGACCATCGCGTTCAGGACCAGCTTGCGGAAATCATCATCGGCGAAGTTCTTGTGGTAATGCAGCCCCGTGAAGCCGAAGCCGCGGCCTCCATCAGGACGCTGGCGCGCCCAGGCGACATGCTGCAGGTTGCCCTTGGCTACCGAGGCGCGGACCGTGGGGTTGCCGCTGTGGGCTCCATCCCTGCGGTTCATAGTGACCTTGGGAGCTACGGCGCTGAGAATGGGGGTGACGCCCTCCATCTTGTCGCGGAACCGCATGTGGAAGTACCACTCGTCATTGGAGGTGAAGGGCTTGACTCCGTCGGTGATGGGGTGCTCCCTGGCCAGCGTGACGTTTTCGATCGTCCAGTGCGGGTTGACCGACCAATGGGCCTCGAAGTAGCCGCCGATCCAGTCGAGGAAGCTGTTTCCTGATTTGCCCTTGGGAACCTCGACGCCGTAGTGCAAGCAGGCGAGCCCGACTCCCTTCTTCATCAGGGCATCGATCTCGGCGAGGTGCCTGTTGACGGGGTGTCCGCCACCGCCGTTCATGAAGAGCACGACGGAATCGGCGTTGTCGAAGGCGGTCGGGTCCTTCGGCCAGCCGCCGCTCATCACGGGTACGGTGGGCTTGAGATGTCCATGGTTGAGGTAGACGGTCGAATGGACCGCGGCGGAGCTGCCGTCGAGCAGTTTTTTCATCAGCAGATGGCCGGCGTTGAATTCGTGCGAGCCGTAGCCGTGGCTGCGGTTGCCGGAGATCATGACGATCTTCTTCTTGTCGCCGAGCTTCAGTCGCTTGAGGCGGATATTGCGGAACTGGACAGTCATCGGAGGGCCCGCGTGCAGCTGCAGGGCCAGGATCCCCGAGCGCCGGCGCATCTTCATGTCGTTGTCGAGCACCTTGCAGGTGACCTTTCCGTTGATCTCGTGGGTGAACTGGTGGCCCCTTGCGATGATCCGGTAGGAGTTCCAGTCCTCCTTCTTGATATTGGCCTGCAGCTCCGCGGAGTCGCCGACCTTCTCGAGCACCTTCGGCCTGTGGTTGTCGCCGATCTCGGTCGATTGGCCGCGCTGGGCGAGGATTCCCCTGAAGCGTTCGCCGTAGAGGATTCCCGAGTAGGTAGTGCCCGCCTCGAAGTCGGCCTGGTAGCCTCCGACGACCCACTTTCCCCACTTCGGGTTCTCGAAGCTTCTGTACTGGATCCCGCTATTGCCTCCGACGATCTTGTAGTCAAGCCGCAGCTCGAAGTCATCGAGCTCGCCCTGGCGCCAGATGATGAAGGTGTTTCCGCGCGTGGGCTTCTCCTTCGTGGTCTGCCCGGTGAGGGCGCCATCCTGCACGCTCCAGAACCCGGGGTTTCCATCCCAGCCGGCGAGGTCCTTGCCGTTGTAGATGGGCTTGAAGCCTTCTTCCTCATCGGCGGCCATGGCCATCTGCGCGCGGGGCGTGGTGAAGATGGATGAGATCGTGAAAAGCGACAGGATGAGAATAGACTTCGGGTTCATCGAAAGACCTTCCTGGAAGCGTGGTTGCAATTGCCTGTTCAGACGCGTGTTCTACCGACTGGATAAGGTAGAACCTCGGAGCCGCCGTTGCAAGCAGGCTTCAGGCGGGGGAGGGCTCAGGTGATCCCGGTGCCCCTGGCGATGACGACCTTGCCCGAGCGTACGCGCTCGATGATGCCGAAGGTCTCGAGGAGCCGCTCGAAGGCGTCGATTTTCTCCGAGTTGCCGGTCACCTCGACCACCATGGACTCCTCGGTGATGTCGACGGCCTTGCCGCGGAAACACTCGGCGATCTGGAGTATCTCGCTGCGGTTTTCAGGAGTCGCGGTGACCTTCACCAGGGCCATCTCACGCTCGACCGTGCTCTCGCTCGTATGCTCGGTGGCGTGGACGGTGTCGACGAGCTTCTCCAGCTGCTTGACGATCTGCTCGAGCTGGGCCGGGTCTCCCTCGCAGGAGATGGTCATCCGGGAAAAACCCGGCTGGTGTCCCGCGCTCACCACCAGGGAGTCGATGTTGAATCCCCGGCGGGCGAAGACCTGGGCGATCCTGGAGAGGACGCCGGGCCGGTCGTGGACCCGCATGCTGATGGTGTGCTTGCCGTCTGTGCTCATGGTTATCCTGGAGATCTCGGGGATCAGGTGCTGCCCTCGGGTTTGGGGAGCTGGATCTTTGGTTTCTCAATGATCATTCCGCTTACCGCGGCTCCGGCGGGAATCATCGGGAAGACGTTGCCTTCCTTTTCGACGCAGGCATCCACGATGCAGGGGCCATCGTTGTAATCGATAGCTTGCTGCAGGATGCGGCGGACATCTCCGCTTCTGCGAATGCGCAGGCCCTTACAGCCGAACGATTCGGCGAGCTTCACGAAGTCGGGATTGCCCTCGAGATCGACGCCGGAATAGCGGTTGTCGAAGAACATCTCCTGCCACTGCCGGACCATGCCGAGATAGGCGTTGTTGATGATCAGCACCTTGATCGGCAGCTTGAAGGTTGCCGCCGTGGCGAGCTCGGGCATGGTCATCTGGAATCCGCCGTCACCGACCACCGCCCAGACTTGGTGGTCGGGCCGGCCGAATTGGGCGCCGATGGCCGCCGGCATTCCGAAGCCCATGGTCCCGGCGCCGCCGCTGGTGATCCACTGGTAGTCGAGGCCCGTTTTGTAGAACTGGGCGCACCACATCTGGTGCTGGCCGACATCCGTAGTGACGATCGCCTCTCCACCGGTCAGGTCGCTGAGAGCATCGAGGACGTGCTGGGCCCTCAGGCCTCCGCGCTTGGGGTACTTGAGGGGAAACTTCTTCTTCCACCCGGCGATTCTCTTGAGCCAGGCCCCGGTGTCGAGCTCATTGACGTGCTGGATCAACTCTTCGAGGATCAACTTCGCGTCTCCCACCAGGGACACATCCGGCTGGATGATCTTGCCGTGTTCGGCGGGATCGATGTCCAGGTGGATCTTCTTCGCATCGGTACAGAACTCGCTCAGCTTGCCGGTGATCCGGTCGTCCCATCTCGCGCCGATGGCCATGATGAGATCGCAGTCAACAACCGTCTTGTTGGCGTAGGCCGTTCCGTGCATCCCGAGCATTCCGACCGAGAGGTCGTTGGTCTCGGGGAAGGCGCCCTTGCCAAGGAGGGTCGTGGTGACGGGCGCCTGGAGCTTCTCGGCCAATTCCCGCACCACCTCAGCCGCTCCCGAGATCCTGGCGCCCTGGCCGACGTAGAGCAGGGGGCGCTTCGATGCGTGGATAAGGTCCGCGCAGGCGTAGATGCTTTCCATGTCGCACATCTGGGGAAAATTGTAGCCGGGCAGATGCTCTTCGAGATCTTCAGGGAAGGTCGTGTTGCATTCGGCCGAGGCGATGTCCTTGGGAACGTCGACCAGGACGGGCCCCGGTCGGCCGCTCGATGCTATGAAGAAGGCCTCCTTCATGACCCTGGGTATATCGTTGACGTCTTTCACCAGGTAGGAGTGCTTCACCACGGGAATCGTGATGCCGAAGATGTCAGCTTCCTGGAAGGCATCCTTCCCGAGCATCGGGGTGATCTGCTGGCCGGAAACCACGACGATGGGGGCCGAGTCCATGTGGGCGGTCAGGAGGCCGGTGACGGTATTGGTCGCACCGGGGCCGCTGGTGACCATGACAACGCCGGTCTTGCCGGTGGCGCGGGCGTATCCATCGGCCATGTGGGTGGCGCCCTGCTCGTGACGCGTCAGGATCAGCTCGATCTTCGAGTCCAGGATGGAATCAAAGATCGGCATCACCGCGCCGCCGGGCAGTCCGAAGACATACTCCACCTCCTCGCGGCGGAAGGCCTCGATAATGATGTCAGCGCCTGTTGCCATGTTGGTTCTGCCTCCAGGAGGAGGTTCTCCGGAAATTTCGCTTCCAGTCCCGCAAGGGCGGTTCTGGGGCTCCCTGCAGTTCTTTTGTAGGATAATATACGAAAGATACGAATTTATCGTCTATTTTGACCTTATTCAAGACTTGCTTGCTTAGAAAAGACTATTTTTAGGCAAAAATAAGCATCTTTTATCATGTATAGCAAGGTTTCTAGTGTTTTAGAGGCCTGTTTTGTACTGAAATAACATCTCTTGTGTTCGAAACAGAGTTTTTTAGTCAAAACAGGGGATGATCAGCTGATGAACTCCCTGGGGGGCGAGTGGAGCCCCTGCTGGGTGTGCAGCCATGGCTTCGGAAAGATCAGCGGCAGACG
>JAKUSY010000076.1:0-2742 GCA_022451445.1 Planctomycetota bacterium | reverse complement strand
TCGTGAGAAGTACTCTTCGGCAGATGCTGGGGCAGGTCTCAACCCGGATACACTCCGTTCCGAGGACAGGTTCCGGTCCCCTGATGAACAGGAAGTTGAGGGTATAGACCGCATCGGAGAGGTCGGCCCTGGAGTCACCATTTACATCGAGCAGGACCAGGCTGCCGCCGGTGAAG
Source organism: Planctomycetota bacterium (assembly GCA_022451445.1). Lineage (GTDB taxonomy): Bacteria > Planctomycetota > UBA8108 > UBA8108 > UBA8108 > UBA8108. The sequence goes on along the minus strand of JAKUSY010000076.1, from coordinate 2,566 downwards.
AGGTTCTCGCTGTCGCAGGGGATCTCCGCCGGGGCTCCGAGGTAAAGCTGCCGGAGAAGCCGAACAGGATCCGAGATGTCGAGGACGCCATCCTGGTTCGCATCGCCGGGAAGCTGCCAGCCGCTGGGTACGAATTCACCTCCCCCGGGGGCGCCGGGGGTGCCGCCGGCTTCGGCGCTCAGCGCCCAGCTCGCCCCATCGTTCCAGGACTCGGTGCCGGCCGAGGGATCGATGATGTTCAGGGAGTGGCCGCCGCCGTCGCTCTCGGCCAGCCAGTCATCTTCGTAGCGGAACTCGAGGATCTTCTCGCCTCTTCCATCGGTGAGAGAGATTCTCTCGCCGCCATTGTCGAGGTTGCCGCCGTATTGACCGGCGATGTTGAGTCCATCGGTTTCGTAGACGGTGGAGAAGGCCGCGAGGTTTTCAACCACGACCAGGAATTCTCCGGGAGAGAGAGCCTGGATGGGCGAGGTTGTGAAGTCGAAGTCGATCCCGTTGTCAAAGTAGACCCCGGCCAGGGCGGCCGGCTCGGTGCCGACGTTCTGGATCTCGACGAACTCGAAATCATCTGCGGTGAAAGCCCCGGCATTCCGTGGACGGGCCGGGTGGTACATGAGCTCGGTGATTCGAAGCGGCAGGTCCGAATTGTAGACGAAGGTTGCCTCCGCCAGGCCGCTCCACTCGTTGCCGACCTTCGCCCTCGCCTTGATCTGTACGGGCTCGGTCAGGACGATGGGCTCTCCCTCGGTGGTAGAGCTCGCGCTGAGGATCGGCACGATGAGCAGATCGCTGGAATCGATGGTGAAGTTGAAGCCCTGGATGGCGAGGACGTTCGTTCCCTGCCTGAGAGCCTCGATCCCGGCGTCGGGGATGCTGAAGGCCTCGAACTGAACCGAAGCCGCGTCATCATGCTGGGCGGTGGCGGCGGAATTCCACGAGACCAGGCTGCGGGAATTGGAGGCGGCGACTCTCTGGCCGTTCAAATAGGCGATGAAACCATCGTCGTACATCATGCGCAGGGTGAGCTGCGTGATGTCCGAGGGATCGTTGACCTCGAAGGGAACCCGGATATAGACGCTGGAGTTCCGGTTGTACATCTGGCTCTCGACGTCGACATCGATGAACCCCTGGTAGCCTTCGCCGCGCTCGTAGCCGACGCCGACCCCGTTTCCGCCGAAGAGCCAGGCGGAATCGTCGAAGCCGGGCTCGGTCCAGCTTCTTCCCAGGCCTCCATCTGTCGGCACTATTGCCCGCACACCGCTGTTTTCATCGGGTGAGACGAGGGCCGAGGCGGTTCCTGCGCCGTTGATCTCCGCCCGGGGGTTGATGGCTCCTCCGGTGAGTCTTGGATCGCTGCCATCGGTCGTATAGTAGACCGTGCCGGCCATCGAGCCGATTCGCAGGTCGAAGGGGGCATCGAATCCGCCGCCCTCCTGGTTGAAGACAGGAGTCGCCACGTAGTTGGAGTCGTACCCGCTCAGGCGGGCCTCCAGCCATCCCTTCATGAAGTCCAGCTCTTCAGGATAGGTGTCGGCGACGAAGTAATTGGGCCAGACGTAGGTGCCCAGGATATTCCAGCGCTGGAAATTTCGTCTCTGCGCGTCATCGAGATAAACCGCGACCTCGTCGATCTGCGAGAGAAGCGCCTGGGTCTGGAAGGGGCCGCGGCGCAGCATCGCCCAGCGGTCGATGTATTGCTGCTCGAACTCGGGGTCCTGGAAGAGGCGGGGGAAGTAGGGGTATTGGTCGGCGTTGATCAGGGGGTAGTACCAGCCCTGGGGAATCCCGCCGTTGAGATAGTTGGCGTTGCCGAGCGCGAGATTGAAGTCCCAGACCGGTCCCATGTGGAGCTTCCCGTTGCGGTCCTTGTGGTAGAAGGCGCTGAGCCGGTAGCCGTCTATGTTCTTGCAGAGCTCGACCATGATGTGGTGGTCGATGAACGAGCCGGCATCGATGTACTGGCGGTAGCCTCTCTCGGGATCGGTGAAATTATTTCCGTAGAGGGCGGACTCGAACTGGTTGATGTAGTTGAGGATGTAGCTGCGCTGGCTCGAGGTGATCTCGTCTTCTTTCGGTTCGACCAGTCCGAGGGTCTGCCCGCGGTTGGTGCGGATGCCGTTGTCGCCGGGGTCGAGTCGATCCTTCTTGAGGATGTAGCCGCCGGTGATCTCGGGTGAGGAATTGTCGGTGCGCGAGAGCCTGGCGATGTCTACCCGGTCGGGGTTGCGCTTGATCTTCTCTATGAGGACATAGACTCCCGCGTAGTGGCTGGAGCCCATTCGCCCCCCGGAGGTCTTGAAGTACAGCTCGACAAATCTGCAGCGCGGCCCGTAGCGGCCGATCTGGTTGCTCCAGTCGTAGCTCAGGTAGTTGCGCATGAGTGATTTGTCGGAATAGGGGGCGTAGAGCACGCAGTCGGACTCCGCCGGCATCCCCAGCAGCGGCACATCGCGGTCTTCGTTGAGCTCGTCGCGGATCTCGAGTGCGTATTGCTTTTTCGGGAACCCTGTCGAGCTGGAGCCCCGGATCTTCAGGGCGCCGCGGCCCGAGAAATCGGGGGCATCCG